>DATKQG010000052.1 GCA_035532835.1 Candidatus Dormiibacterota bacterium | reverse complement strand
GAGCGTGATCGCGACCCCGCATCTGGGCGGCTCGACGTTCGAAGCATTGGAACGCATTGCGCTCGAGCTTGCTCACGACGTCGTGCGCGTGCTGGGCGGACGCCCCGCCAGCGGAGCCGTCAACGCGCCGAGCCTAGTCGGAAGCGATGCCGAGCAAGCCGGCTACGTCGATCTCGCCTTTCGCATGGGCTCGCTGTTGCCGCAACTCTTCGACGAGGCGCTGCGCAACGAACTTGCGATCGTGCTGCAGGGCGATCTAGAGGAAGTCGCCGCGGAGCCGTTCGTCGCCGCCGTCCTGGCCGGCGCGCTCCCGTTCGTGAGCGATCGCCGCATATCGATGGTGAACGCGCTCGCGGTCGCGCGCGAACTCGGAGTGCGAACGGTCGTATCGACCGCGCCCGCGCGTCCCCCATTCCGCTCTTCGGTGACGCTGGCCGCGGGCCAGCACCGCATCGTCGGCACGCTGATGACGACCGGCGCGCGGATCGTCGAAATCGACGGCTTCGAACTCGACGCGGTTGCCGCCGGTGCGATGATCGTCACGCGACATCGTGACGTACCGGGCATGGTCGGCCGTATCGGGACGATCCTCGGCGATGCGCACGTGAACATCTCGACGATGCAGGTGGCGCGCACGACGCGCGGCGGCGAGGCGATGATGCTGCTCGAAGTCGATCGCGATATCCCGCGCTCCGTCGTCGATGCGATCGCGAGCGTCGAAGGCATCACCGCAGTTCGGGTCGCGCGGCTCTAGCGTGGGTTTCGTCTACGTCGCCCGCCACGGCGAAACCGAATGGAATCGCGCCGGCCGTTATCAGGGTCAGCGCGAATCGATGCTGACCTCGATCGGACGTTCGCAAGCGCATGCGCTCGCCCACGCATTCGACGGCAGCGCGCTCGCGCGAATCGTCTCGAGCCCGCTCGCGCGTTGCGTTCAGACCGCAGAGCCGCTGGCCGCGCGACGCGGCTTTACGGTGGAGACCGATGCGCTGTTGCTCGAAATCGATCACGGCGACTGGGAGGGACGCTTGCGCTCGGAGATCGAGGCCGACGACCCGGAACTGCTCCAAGCCTGGCGCGAACGGCCGGAGCAGGTGCAGTTTCGCGGCGGCGAGCGCTTAGCGGATGTCCGGGAACGCTGGCAGACGTTTATTCGCTCGTTGGACGGGAAGACTAATGTGGTGGTCGTTACCCACGATGTTTTGGTACGCATCGCCATTCTTGAGGCTACGGGGCGTTCGCTTGCACATTTATGGGAACCGCGCGTGATCAACGGCGGCTTTGCGACGCTGTGGGCCGGTGGTGACGGCCTGCAATTGCGGGAAGAGTGTTCCGTGGGACACCTCAAGGATTTAGTCGTCGACGTGGCCCAACAGGCGTTATAATTGGCGCCGCTTACACTACAGGAAAGAAGAGAGCAACGTTATGCCCAAATCCGAACCGTTTCTGACCGACGTCAAAACGCTGCGAGCGCGCGCCCGGGAGCATATGGAACGCGGCGCGATCACCGCAACGTACGAGCTCGATCCGAAGGTCGTGATCGACGTCCTCAACCAGGCGCTCGCGACCGAGATCGTCTGCGTCTTGCGCTACAAGCGCCACTTTTACTCGGCGAAGGGGCTCAATAAGGATGCGGTGGCCGCCGAGTTCTTACAGCATGCGAGCGAAGAGCAGGGCCACGCCGATCGCATTGCGGAGCGCATCACGCAGCTTGGCGGCGACCCGGATTTGAACCCGGCGACGCTGACGGCACGCAGCCATTCGGAGTACATCGCGGGCCACGATCTGGTCGATATGATCCAAGAAAACTTAGTTGCCGAACGCATCGCGATCTCGTCGTACAACGAAATCATTCGTTTCCTAGGCGACAAGGATATCACGTCGCGTCGCATGATCGAAGAGATTCTGGCGGTTGAAGAAGAGCATGCCAACGACATGCTCGATCTCATCGAGCAGATTCTTCCCGGCGGCTCGAAAAACGGGAAAGGCGCCAAGAAATAGAGATCGTCTTCGTCCGCCACGCGATCACGCGCTGGAACGCCGGAAAACGCTTTCAAGGGCATACGAATATTGAACTCAGCGAAGAGGGCCGCGCACAAGCGCGAGCCCTTGCCGCTGCGCTCGACGGTGAATCCTTCGATGCCGCATACGCGAGCGATCTGGACCGGGCCATGGAAACGGCACGCATCGCGTTAGGAACGCGGGAGCTGGCAACGGTTCCCGACGCGCGCCTGCGTGAATTCGACTTCGGCGAGTGGGAAGGCCTCACGTGGGACGAGATCACCGCGCGCTGGCCGGAGCTGCGCGAGCACGGGAGCACCGCCGCCAAGCTCTATCGCCCCCAGGGCGGCGAATCGTTCGACGACGTCACGGCCCGCGCGGCGTCGTTCATCAACGACCTTCGCAGCCGACGGCACGAGCGCGCCTTGGTAGTAACCCACGCGGGGGTTTTGCACGCGGTTCTGGCGGCATTGGGGAGCGCGCTGGAAGACCGTCAGGGGGACGCGCTCAGCCTCAATTTCTCACCCGTCGGAGTAACGCGGATCGCCTTGGAAGGCGAGCGTTCGCGGCTGATCGCCCTCAACGACGTTCGGCATCTTAGCGATCTCGCCCGTTGATACTACGGGCGTTCACGCCGATGGGTGGAGCATGGAGAACATGATCTCAGCCGTATCCACCAGTCGCGGGCCGGGACGATTGAGATAGGCATTGCCGTCCATCAAATGAACGCGACCCTCACGGTAGGCGCGTAACGCCCTCCAGATTGGATTGCTATCCAGCACGGCGACAGCCTGCCGGGTTGCTGCGAGATTGAAACCGCAAGGCGCGACGACGATCGCATCGGGGTCGGCGGCGGCAATGCTTTCCCAGCTCAACGTCACGGAATTCGCGCCCGGATTCCCGAGTACGGGTTCCGCGCCGGCCAGCGCTACTAGCCCGGGCGTCCAGTGACCGCCGCTCATCGGCGGGTCCGTCCATTCGAGTACCAGGACGCGCGGTCGAACGCGCACATCGTTCGAGCGCGAACGAAGCGCATCGACGCGTTCGCGAAGCGACGTCACCATCGCGCCGGCCTGCGGACCGCATGCCGTCAAACTCCCGAGATAGAGTATATTGGCAAACACATCTTCGAGCGAAGATGGCTCGAGCGATACGATGCGCGAGTCGGGCGTCAAGCGGCGCGCCGCACGATCGACGATCGCATATGAGACCGCGCAGACCTCGCAGAGTTCTTGCGTAACGATAAGATCCGGTTGCAACCGCTCGAGGAGCTCGGCGTCGAGGTGATAGAGGCTCGAGCCGGCGTGAAGGCTCGCTCGGACGTGCCGGTCGATATCGCCGGGTGAAGCCGTCGCAGGAAGCGCGGAACTAGTGAGATGCGGGAGCCCAAGGCACGCCGCCGGGAAATCACATTCGTGGGTGACGCCGATAACCTGTGGCCCGGCGCCGATGCCGAAAAGGATCTCGGTGGAACTCGGGAGCAGGCTGACGATCCGCATCGCTGCCGATTGCGCCGTCCGGCTCTCGAGTTCTTGCAAGAAACGAAGGCCGCTACTGCCCTTGTGCGAGCGAGAAGCCGGGCTGTCCGTTGAAGGTGAACAGTCCTTCGGTTTTGATTACGTCGAATCCGACGCGTTCCGCAGCAGCGATGATGTCGGCCATGTGCTGCGCGGTAAAGCGAGCCCCATCTGCTTCGAAACGGCACGACCAATGATCGCTCCAAAACGTATCGGGATTGCCGTTCGGCCATACCTTGGTGCCGCGGTTACTGATCACCGTCAGCTTCGTGCCGGGGATGTTGAGTTTCGACATGCGCTCGCCGATCTCGTCGGGATTTCCGTCGCGCTGGTCGATGAACACGTCGACGCCGACGCGCTCCTTGATCGGCGGCGTGCCGGCTGGGCGAATCGAGAGATCCATCTGCAGTTCGGCCGCATATTCGACCGGTTTGAGATGCGCGGGCTTCTGCCCCAATCGCGCGATAACGGCATCGCCGAATTCCTTGGTGCCGACGCGCTCGCGTGAAATGCCGTCCGTGTAAATGTCGTAGGTGTGAATGCCGTCTTCGATCGTTTTCAGCCAAGCGTTGTGAACTCTCTCAGCGACGTCGCCCTGACCGATGTGCACCAGCATCAGGATCGCGCCATGTAAGAGTCCCGATGGGTTGGCCAAATTCTGCCCGGCGCGACGCGGCGCCGACCCATGAATCGCCTCGAACATCGAACAGTGGTCGCCGATATTTGCCGAGCCGGCCAGGCCCACCGAACCCGTGATCTGCGCGGCGACGTCCGAGAGGACGTCCCCGTAGAGATTCGGCATCACGATTACATCGAACACCTCGGGCGTATCCGCGAGTTTCGCCGCACCGATATCGACGATCCAATGCTCGTGCTCGATCTCCGGATACTGCAGCGCAATCTCTTCAAACGTACGGTGGAAGAGCCCGTCGGTAATCTTCATGATGTTGTCTTTGGTAAAGCACGTAACCTTACGGCGTTTGTTCGCGCGTGCGTATTCGAACGCATAACGAATGATGCGTTTGCTGCCCGGGCGCGAGATGAGCTTCAAACACTGCGCGACTTGGTTGGTCTGCCGATGCTCGATCCCGCCGTACACGTCTTCCTCGTTCTCGCGCACGATCACGATGTCCATGTTCGGATGTTTGGTCGCCACGTACGGATGCAGCGACGAACACGGGCGGACGTTCGCATACATGCCCAGCGTTTTGCGCACGGTAACGTTAAGGCTCTTGAAGCCGCCGCCTTGCGGCGTGGTAATCGGCGCCTTGAGAAACACTTTGGTCCGGCGCAGCGATTCCCACGAACTCGGCTCGATCCCGTTGCTTAAACCTCGGTTGTACACCGATTCGCCGATCTCGATGGTCTCGACGTCGAGTCGAGCTCCGGCGGCAGTAATGATACGCAGTGTGGCGTCCATGATCTCGGGGCCGATGCCGTCGCCGTGAGCAACGGTAATCGGCACCTTTTTCGCGCTTGCGGTGGTCGTCAAACAATCTCTCCTCTGCATGACTCGCCCGAATGTGGCCTATGGAGGTTAGGCGAAAATCGCGTCTCCCCCGCCGCTATCGCCGCCATTCCGCGGCATTCCAGCTTTCGCTGATGCCGTTCGGCGAGAAATGTCGCAGGCCGGCAATGTGGGCGTAGCGCAGCGGCTGATAGTAGAGAAAGACCGCAGGTACGTCGCGCAGGAGCAAACGCTCGATTTTGGCGTACGCGGCCTTCCGCTTCGACCTCGTAAAAGTGGAAAGAGCCGTCGCTTGATCGCGATCCATCTCCGGGGAACAGTAACGCGTCACGTTATTTCCCGCCGGGGGAATCTGGCCGCAGAGCCAGTCAGAGGAGTTATCGGGATCGGACCCGCTAACCCATGAATACAGCGTCATATCGAATTTTCCGCCGTTGAGGATGCCGCCGTCCTGCGCCGCCGCATAGAGAATCTGGTAGTCGTAACTCTTGAGCTGCACGTCGATGCCTACCGCGCGTAACATCTGCTGCATCTGCACCGCCACGTTTTGAGCGAGTTGGCTTCCCTGACCGTAGGCGAGTTGCAGGGCGAGCTTGCGTCCGTCTTTCGCGCGCAGACCGTTTGCGCCGACGCGCCAGCCGGCTCGATCGAGCAAGGCTCGGGCGGCTGCAAGATCGTAGGGAATCGGTTTGAGCGATGGATCGTATGCCCACGAAAACGGGCTGAGATCGGCAATCGCGACCGTCCCCGTGCCGTAGGTGTCGTCGCGAACGATCGCGGCGCGATCGGTCGCCATCGCTATGGCGCGCCGCACGAGGACGTCGTTGAGCGGAGCGCGCTGGACGTTGAAATAGATCGCCGTGTAGTTGGGTGAGTTCGCGAGCTGCCGCACCACGCCGGGCGCATCGCGCAGGTCGTTGTACGAGGTTCCGCTGATCTCCCAAGCCAGGTCAACTTCGTGCGTGCGTAACTCGGCCTGGCCGTTCTTGCTGATCCCGCCGTTGCGAAGGGTTGGAACGACCGTAGCCAGATCGGGAACGTCGTGCCCGTGCGAATCGAGCGTGACGAGTTCGTCGAACATCAACCCGTCGACCCCGCTTTCGACCGCATTTTGCTCGAGGATCGGGTTGAGTTGCGTCGGATTGATCGGGAGCGCGATCGTCAACCGATCGTTCGCCACGGCACCCTGCGAACCGCTCTTGCTGCATCCCGCAACCGAAAGCACGCACAGCGTAGCTGCGAGAAATACCAGGCAGGCTCTTATCACGCGAAGACTCCTATCGGGATGGCGACACGCAGCGAAAGGTCGCATACATGTATGGGTAATCGTCGTAAAACCAGTTGCGCAGCGAGCGGCGAATCAACCGGCGAGAAGTTACGGGGGAAGCCCCCTTTAAAACGAAGTGGCGCCCGTCGAAGAAATCCGCCGAGTATTCGGGATACGACGCCATCGGTTCGAAGCCCGAAAAGGGGGCGAACGGCGTTGACGTCCACTCCCAACCGTTGCCGACCAGGTCCTGAATGCCCCAGGCGCTCGCGCCCGCCGGGTGCGCGTCGACGGGTTCGGGATCGTAGCGTTGAAAATCGAAGTTTCCATGTACCGGTTCCGGCAGCGCATCGCCCCACGGGAACGGACGCTCGCTCCCGTCGGGGGCGCCAAAGGCGGCACGATGAAATTCGGCTTCGGTCGGGAGGCGCAGGCCGCGCCAGCGGGCGTATGCGGTTGCCTGCCGATGCGTAACGTACACCGGCCAGGACTGCGGCAACGGCAACTCCTCGAACGCGGCGCGCAGATACCAGCGATCGTTTCGCTTACTCCAAAACGGCGGCACCGGGCCGCCGTTCGCGACGAACGCCATCCAATCCGCGTTCGTTACCGGATACTGTTGCATGCTGAAGGCCGGAACGCCGACGCGCTCCCGTCCGAATTCGTTATCCCATCCGAACGGCACGCCGTGCGGGTCGGCGCCCAACGTTGCATCGCCCGCGTCGATCGGCAAGAACGCGTTGCCCGGCGGAGCCGAGTCGATATGCTGCTGTGCGACGAACGCTTTGCGCGAGTATTCCAACTGGTGCACGATATAGAGGAGCGTTTCGTGATGCATCGGTTCGTGTTCGAGCGCCGTGTACAGCGCCTGCGCGCGAGCCAAACGCGGCACGCTCGGGTCGTCGAGTCGCGCGCCGGCGATCGCCGCTTCGACGCGCGCATCGCAGGCTCGCGCAAACGCTCGCAGCGTTTCCGGCTCGGGCCAGTCGGCGCGCGTTTGCCGGCGGGCCTCCTCGAGCGAGCCCGGATCGATGCCGCGCTCGAACAATCGCTCGAGGACGGTATCCAGCGCCGGCTCGCCTAAGCCGCGCTCGCAGAGAACGAGAAAGCTGAACGCCGGCAGATGACCCTCGTAGAACGCGAACGGATGGCGCAACGGAATGGGCCGTTCGAAATACGCCTCGGGATCGACCAAGCTGAAGATCTCTGCGGATCGCCGGCGGTTCTCCGCATACCAAGCCAGCAGCGACTCGCGATCGGTGGCGCGGGGCGTTAGGACGCTCATGGATGCGTTCTACCCTTGTTGGCGTTCCGTTGCGCGCCGGCGCATGAATTCTTCAAAGCGGTAGGCAGGCATCGCCGGTGCCAAAACGTGTCCCTGAATCATGTCGCACCCGTGGTCCTTGAGGAACTGCCGTTGTTCGTTCGTCTCGACGCCTTCCGCGACGACCTCCAGGCCGAGGCTCTGAGCCATGCCGATGACCGTCTTCACGATCGTCTCATCGCTGCTCTCGCTTCCGATCCCCGATACGAAAGACCGATCGATTTTCAGAACGTCGAGCGCGAAGCGGCGCAAATACGCAAGCGACGAATAGCCGGTGCCGAAATCATCCACGGCCGTCCGAATGCCGCAGGATTTTAGGTCGCGCACGATCGCCACAGTTTGAGCCGCGTCGCTCATGGCGACGCTTTCGGTAATCTCCATCTCTACCAGATGTGGATCGAGATCGGCCTGCGCGATGGCGGCCATCAAGGCTTTGCGCAGGTCTCGCTGGTGAAATTGCCGGCCGGAGAGATTGACCGCTAGCCGCAAGGTGCCGAGCTCGGCCTGCCACGCCTTGACTTGGCGTGCGGCCGTCGCCAGCACCCAATCGCCGAGCGGCACGATGAGACCGGAGATTTCGGCGCTCGGAATGAAGTGCGACGGCTCGATCAGCCCGCTCTTCGGGTGGTTCCAGCGGACTAAGGCCTCCACGCTCACGATCTCGCCGGTGCGTAAGCTCAATTGAGGCTGATAGTATACCTCGAATTCCTTATATTCCAGCGCGCGACGCAGCAATTTCTCCTGCGAAAGACGCATGTGAATCGGAGATTCGAGCGTTGGATTGTAGAAATAGAATCCGTTGCGGCCGCGGTCTTTGGCGCGATACATCGCGATGTCGGCATTCTTGATCAGCGTTTGATCGTCGCGTCCGTCCTCCGGGTACATCGCGATGCCGATGCTCGTGGAGATGAATTGTTCGTACTCGTCCAATGCGAACGGTTCGCTCATCGCGGCCAGAACGCCGTCGGCGATATCGCGAACCTGATCCGCGTCGGAGAACTCGGTGAGTAACACCACGTACTCGTCGCCACCCATGCGCGCGATCGTCCCACGCTCGCCGATTTGCGCGATGAGGCGAGCCGAAGCCAATTGGAGCAATCGGTCACCACGGGCGTGCCCGAGGGTATCGTTGACGTCCTTGAAATGGTCGAGATCCAGGAAGAGGATCGCAACGCGCGTCAGCCGCGATTGAGCCACCTCAATCGCGTCGCGCAGCCGCTCGGTGAGATACGCGCGATTCGGCAATCCGGTCAGCGTGTCGTAGTAGGCCATCGCGCGCAGGCGCGCTCGTTGCCGGCTGCGTTCGATAGCGCCGGCGATAAGCGTCGATATCAAGCCCAAGAGATCGGCATCGGTGTCGGAGAAATCGGTCGCGCTGGGGGGACTCGATGCGAAAACCAGCGCGCCGTAACGGTCGCCGGCGATATCGAAGCGCAACGCGATGCCGTTATGAAAGCTTACCGGGATGCCAGGCGCCCCGCGCGCCATCACATGTTCCGCCATCTCCAGCAGCGTCGCGTCCTCAACTTGTCCGAAACGCGGATGGCGATAGATCGCATCGATGCGCGCTTCTCCGCTCATCACCTCAACGACCGCTCCCACGCCGACGTCGAAGGCCCGGCAGCCCATCTCGAGCGATGCACGGATGCGGACGTCCGGATAGTCGCCGCTGGCGGCGATGAAGTAAAGGTTGCGAATACGTTGCCGTTGCATCTCCGCGCGCCGTTCGGCGTCGCGACGCTCGGTGATATCCTGGATCACGGCGTAGGCGCCGACGATCGAGCCTCTGGCATACTGAGGAATCAGCGTCGCTTCGAGCTGGAGCGGCGTGCCGTCGATGCGGAACGATTCGAGCGTGAGCGAGACGGTCTCGCCCGTCAGCGCGCGTTCGATGGCCGCCTCGCATCCCTCGTGCTCTTGAGGCGTGAGGAAAACCTTGAGACTCTGGCCGATCACCGCTTCTTGCGGGAATCCCCCAAGGCGGAGCGCAGCCGCATTGACATCGACGATGGTTTGCTCGAGCCCGATCGCCACGACGGCGTCCGGATTGTGCTCGAACAGCGAACGGAGCCGCGCTTCGCTATCGGCTAATTCGCCTTCTTTCTCCGCGATCAGCAGTTGCGCGGCACGCTGTTCGGTCTCGTCTCGCAGGATCGAATACACCGACGTAACGACGCCGCCTCGATAGATCGGCACCGTGGTGACGGTCATATGCAACTCGTGCCCGCCCAGCGAACACACCTTGGCGTGATAGTGCAGCGTCTCCCCGCGTAACGCGCGCTGCAGCAACGCTTCGTGTCGGGCCGTCTCGCTCTCGTCCAAGAACGCACTGTAATGCAGACCGATAAGCTGTTCGCGCGGCGCGTCGCCGAGTTTGGAGACCGCTTTGTTGATATCGATGACGCGCCCGTCGCGGCCGAAAATGATGATAAGATCGGGGTTATAGTCGAAGAGCGAGCGAAATTGCTCCTCGCTGTGCTCGTGCGTCGTCATCGTCGTTCTACGCCGGCTCCGCGTTAGTGCGCAAGATACTCGTAAAGGCCGTGCACGCCCCCCTCGCGGCCGAATCCCGATTCGCGATAGCCCCCAAACGGCGAGCTTGGATCGAAGGCGTTATACGTGTTACACCAGACCACGCCCGCTCGCAAGCGATTTGCCACCCACATACTCTTGCTGCCTTTCTCGGTCCATACGCCGGCCGAGAGCCCGTACTCCGTGTTATTTGCTTTTTCGACCGCTTCGTCCGGGGTCCTGAAGGTCATAATGCTCAGAACCGGCCCAAAAATCTCTTCGCGCGCGATGCGGTGTGCCGGGGAGACCCCCGTAAAAAACGAGGGCGGGAAGAAGAAGCCGCGCTCCGGGATTTCGCACGATGCTTGCACCAGCGTAGCGCCTTGCTCGACGCCGCTGCGCACGAGCGCTTGAATCCGTTCGAGTTGAACGCGCGAGTTGATCGCACCGATGTCGGTGTTCTTGTCGAGCGGATCGCCGAGCCGCAGGGTCGCAATGCGCTCGGTGAGTCGCCGAACCACAAGGTCGTGGACCGACTCCTCCACCAACAGCCGTGAGCCCGCGCAGCAGACGTGGCCTTGATTGAAATAGATGCCTTTGACGACGCCTTCTATCGCTTGATCGATCGGCGCATCCGCGAAGACGATGTGCGCGGCCTTGCCGCCGAGTTCCAGCGTGAGACGCTTCGAAGTCCCGGCCACGGCGGCTGCGATGTGTTTTCCGACCTCGGTCGAGCCGGTGAACGCGAGTTTATCGATGTCGGGGTGATCGACGAGCGCGGCGCCGGTGGCTCCGTCGCCCGTGATGACGTTCACTACCCCTGGCGGAAGATCGGCCTCGAGCACGATCTGCGCGAGCGCGAGCGCGGTGAGCGGCGTCGTTTCGGCGGGCTTGAGCACCACGGTATTCCCGCACGCGAGCGCCGGCGCGATCTTCCAGGCCGCCATGAGCAGCGGAAAATTCCACGGCACGATCTGGCCGCACACGCCGAGCGCCTGTGGTTCGCTCCCGCCGCGCATCGCCCACGGCAATTTATCCGCCCAGCCTGCGTAGTAAAAGAAGTGCGCCGCCGCCGCGGGGATATCGAAATCACGCGATTCTTTGATCGGCTTTCCGCCGTCCATCGTTTCGAGGACCGCGAGTTCGCGGCCGCGCTCGGTGATCGCGCGCGCGATCCGGTAGAGATATTTGGCGCGCTCGTTCGGGCGCATCTTGCGCCAATATCTGTCGTAGGCTTTGCGCGCCGCACGCACGGCCAGATCGACGTCCCTTGCATCGGCGTGAGCGACGCGGGCGAGGAGCGACTCGTTGGCGGGATCGATCGTGTCGTCGTACAGGCCGGACTGCGGAGCAACCCACCGGCCGCCGACGAACAGTCCGTACCGCTCCCGAAGGATCGGGCGGACGCTCTCGGGCGCGGGGGCATACTCGAATATCGCCATCTGCTCTCTAATCTTTCGGAATATAATCGATCGCGGCATAGCGCCCGGTCTGCGCCGTTTCGAGTTGCATGAGCAAATCGTCGAGCAGAGCGCTAGCACCGATGCGGAATCGATCGGGCGAGAGCCACGCGGCACCGAGCGTCTCGTTGACCAGCACGAGATACGCCAGGGCGGCTTTCGTGGTTCGCACGCCGCCCGCAATTTTCAGGCCGCGACGTTCGCCCGTGCGTTCGGCAAAGTCGCGGATCGCGTAACACATCGCCAGAGCCGTCGGCATCGTCGCGCTCACGCCGATCTTTCCGGTCGAGGTTTTGATGAAGTCGGCGCCGGCTTCGAGCGCGAGATCGCTGGCCGAGCGAATGGCATCGTAGCTGCCGAGCTCTCCGGTCTCCAAAATCACTTTGAGGTGCACGTCGCCGCAGAGACGTTTAACCGCCACGATGTCGTCGTAGACGCGGCGCAGGTCTCCGGCGAGAAAGGCGCCCCGATCGATCACCATATCGATCTCGTCCGCTCCCGCCGCAAGCGCCGCCTCCGTATCGGCTAAACGCACGGCCGGCGATGAGAGCCCGCTCGGAAACGCGGTCGCGACCGACGCCACGCGGACGCGACTTCCAACTAACGCGGCCTTCGCCGCTTCAACCAAATTCGGATAGACGCAGACCGCCGCAACGCTCGGGATGCCGGGCCAACCGGGCCGCGGGGCTACGGCCTTGGCGCACAACGAGCGGACGCGACCTACGGAATCCTTGCCTTCCAGCGTCGTTAAATCGACGCATGAGATGGCGAGCTCGATACCGTCTCGTTTGGCCTGGGCTTTGATCGAGCGCTTCGCGAAGTCGGCGGCGCGTGACTCGAGCGCCACCGCATCGACGGCGACGCGCGGTGCGATCATAGGGTTCCGCGCTTTTCTTGCTCCTTTTCGATCGATACGAACAGCGCTTTGAAATTGCCCTTTCCGAATGAGAGGCTGCCCTTACGCTGGATGATTTCGAAGAAGACCGTCGGACGATCTTGCAGCGGTTTGGTGAAAATCTGCAGCATGTATCCTTGGTCGTCGCGATCGACGAGGATACGGCGCTTGCGTAACGTGTCGACGGCTTCGTCGATCGTGCCGACCCGTTCTTCTAACATATCGTAATAGGAATCGGGTGTATCGAGGAACTCCATACCGTTGTAGGCGAGCGCATCGATGGTTGCCGCGATATCGTCGGTGCGGATGGCGATATGCTGCACGCCGGAACCTCGATAGAAATCGAGGTACTCCTCGATCTGCGATTTTTTCTTGCCGCGCGCGGGCTCGTTGATCGGAAACTTCACGCGGTGACGCGGATCGGTCATCACCTTCGATTTGAGCGCGGTATATTCGGTCGAGATATCGCCGTCGTCGAACGACACCAATTGCGAGAAACCGAACACGGCGGCGTAGAAGTCGCCCCACCGATCCATCTCGCCCCAACCGACGTTGCCCACGCAATGGTCGATGAATTGCAGCCCCGGCCTGTGACTGCCGGGAATCGTGCGCCGATCTTCGACGTACCCCGGCGCGAAAATCCCGCGATAGCCGTCGCGCTGAACGAACGTGTGAACCGTATCGCCGTACGTGGCGATCGTCGCTTTGATCAATCGACCGTTTTCGTCTTCTACGACGGTCGGCTCGAGCAGTGAGACCGCACCTCCGCGAACGGCCATTTCCCAAGCGGCGCGCACGTCCTCAACCGCGATCGCGATATCCTTGACGCCGTCGCCATGGGTTGCGACGTGCTGGGCGATCGCATCGTCCGGGAGCAGGCTAGCCGTGAGAACGAAACGCAGCTTGTTCTGCACCAGCACGTAGCTGACGCGGTCCTTGATGCCGGTCTCCGGGCCGGCGTACGCTACCCGATCGAACCCGAAGGCCGACATGTAGTAATGGGCGGCTTGTTTGGCGTTGCCGACGTAGAATTCGATATAATCCCAATCGATCGTTGCCAGGGGATTGCTGCGGGCTTCGGTCATCGTGCTCATAACCGGAGCTTGGCGAAGCGTCGGGGGCTGCCCTGTCGAATGGGGCCGACATGAGCACCTCAACCAGAGCTAGCACGTCCTTGCAGGCAGCCTTCCGGGCGTTGATCGATTACGCCGGGGTATTTCCGCCCGCAATGCTGGCCATGGAACCGGCCGTGGACGAGTATCTGATAGCTCGCGAAGGGCCCCACGCCTGGATGCTCGGGCGATTTATCGCGCCCGCCTCTCGCCTCGACGAATTGGTTACCGTGCTGCGCCGTAAGGATCCGGCGGAGCCGATCGCCGTCAGCGCGATCGTCGATTCGGCGAGCGATCCACGGCGCTGGTTCGGCACGGCGCAGGAGCGCTTGGCAGCGGTGGCCCTCATTCGGTCGACCGTCCCGCAACTCGCGATCGAGGTGCTCGAGACCAGGCTTCCGGCGCTCACGACGAAGCGCGATAGCTACGATGCTTCGATCGGCCAGTTTGCGGCGATGGCCGGCCAAGCCGGCCTGCGCGACGTGCCGATCTACGTCGAGCTTCCTTACGACGCGCGGTGGCACGAGGCGTTGCCGGCGGCGATGGGCGCGTTAGCACGCGCGCGGCTGGGAGCGAAGCTCCGCTGCGGCGGTGCCGAGCCGCAGAGTATCCCGAGCATCGCCGACGTGGCGGCCTTCGTGGCAACGGCGACGAGCGAGGAGGTCCCCTATAAGGCGACCGCGGGACTCCATCACCCGATACGCCATCTGCGCGTGGAGGACGGGGCCGTCATGCACGGCTTTCTGAACCTGCTCGCAGCCGCGGCGTTTGCCCCGGATCTCGACCGCTCCATGCTCGAGCAAGTACTGGCGGAAGAAGCCCCTGAAGCGTTCGGATTCGATGAAGACGGCTTCACGTGGCGCGATCTGCGCGTGGATGTCGAGGCGATCGCGCGTGCGCGCACGCGGTTCGTCGGCTATGGGAGTTGCAGTTTTAGCGAACCGATCGACGACCTGATCGCATTGAAACTGCTTCGGAGCAATGCATAAGGATGCAATCGTGGCGTGACATCGGCGAGCGGAGCGATTTTCCGCTCGAGAACCTGCCGTACGGCGCATTCCGCACACACGGTGGGGCCATCCATCTCGGGGTTGCTATCGGTGAGGAAGTCCTCGATTTGGCTGCGGTGGCGGAGGCGGGCCTCATCGACGACATCTGCGAACGCGAACTGTTGGAGGCCGGAAGCCTCAACCCGTTTCTTGCGGCGGGCCGGGAGTGCTGGACCTCCGTACGCGAGCGCCTGATCGCGCTGCTGCAACGCGACGGCGACGCGCGTCTGCGCACCGCGAACGCCGATCGATTCTTCGCCCGACAACGCGATATCGAAATGGTACTGCCGGTCGAGATCGGCGATTACGTCGATTTCTATTCGTCGATCGAGCACGCCACGAACCTGGGCCGCATGTTTCGTCCCGACGGGGACGCGTTGATGCCGAATTGGCGCCATCTGCCGATCGGATACCACGGACGTGCGAGCACCATCGTCATCGACGGTACCCCGATCGTGCGGCCGAGCGGCCAACGCAAACCGCCCCAAGCGGCGCTCCCGGCGTTCGGGCCGAGCACGCGCTTGGACATCGAACTGGAGGTCGGCTTTATCACGGGCCCCGGTAACGCAATGGGCGAGCCCATCGCCATCGCCGATGCACGCGAACACATCTTCGGAGTCGTGCTCGTTAACGATTGGAGCGCGCGCGATATCCAAGCGTGGGAGTACCAGCCGCTTGGGCCCTTCCTTGGAAAATCGTTCGCTACGACGATCTCTCCGTGGATCGTGACGCTCGACGCGCTGGAGCCGTTTCGCACGGCGGGGCCGCTTCAAGTGCCGCAGCCGCTAGAGTATTTGCAGACACGCGAGGAGTGGGCGTACGACATCGCGCTGGCGGTCGACGTGCAGTCGCGGACGATGCGCGAGCGCGGCATCGCCCCGCAGACGATTTCGCGCACGACCTTCGCGGCGATGTACTGGAATATAGCGCAGCAGCTCGCGCATGCAACGAGCAACGGGACGGCGATTCGCCCCGGCGATCTCTATGCGTCCGGCACGATCAGCGGCCCCACTCCCGATAGCCTAGGCAGCCTTATCGAACTAACGTGGAACGGGGAACGCCCGATCGAACTCGCAAGCGGCGAGCGGCGCGCCTTTCTGGAAGATGGCGACGAGGTCACGCTACGCGGCTGGTGCGAGCGCGGCGGCGCCTCCCGCATCGGCTTCGGAGCGGCACGCGGGACGATTCTGCCGGCGCGCTAGGCGGGGCTAGGTGTTTCGATCCAGGAACGAAAGTACTGCGGGTCTTCGATCTCGCTCGCCGCATAGGCGAGGTTGAGCGGCGCGAACGTATCGATCATGACGGCGATCTCGTCCGTTGACGTTTTTCCGAGCGAACTCTCCACCGCGCCGGGCTGCGGACCGTGCGGCGCTCCGGCCGCGTGCAGCGTGATCGACCCCTCTTCGACGCCGCGACGGCTCATGAAATTTCCGCTGACGTAATACAACACTTCATCGCAATCGACGCTGGAGTGGTTGTACGGCACCGGAATCGCGAGCGGATGGTAATCGAACATCCGCGGTACGAACGCGCAGAATGCGACGCCGGGCGCTTCGAAGGTCGCGTGAGCCGGCGGCGGCTGGTGCAATTTGCCCGTGATCGGCATAAATTCTTCGAGATTGAAGGCGTACGGGTAACAGTAACCGTCCCAGCCGATCACGTCGCATGGGTGATTCTGCACCACGTACGTGGCGTGCCGCCCGGCGTTGGTGACGCGAATCTCGTACTCGCCCTGCTCGGCCAGCGGCGCCCTTAGTACCGGCACCCGAAAATCGCGCTCGTAGTACGGCGCGTGTTCTTCCAACTGCCCGAACTCGTTGCGATACTTGCGTGGAATTTTCACCATGCCGGCCGTCTCGTGGACGAGCATGCGCGTCGGTGACGAGGGCAGCACGCGATAGACCGTGCCGGTTGGAACGATGACGTAGTCGTTCGCCCGGTAAGCGAGATCGCCGAACTGCGTCTCCAGCACTCCGGAACCGCGATGGATGAACAGGAGTTCGTCGCCGCCGGTGTTTCGGTAGAAATATTCCATCGGAACGTCGGCTTGGGCCATCGAAATCGTTATGTCCGCATTGCCGAGCACCGGCGTGCGCGTCGCGATCGCATCGCCGCCGTCGAGTTGTAAGTGGTGCGTTTTGAAGTGACGATTCTTGAGCGGATCGTTAGGAGCGAAGACGAGCGTCGGCCGCTCCCACGGGCGCACGTCGAGCGTCGCGGTCGGCGGGCGAAGATGGTAGAGCAGCGAGTAGATGCTCTCGAAGCCCTTGGTCGAAAAAAGCTCCTCGGCGTAGAGTCCGCCGTCGGGGCGACGGAACTGAATGTGGCGTTTGTGCGGCAAGGAACCGGCGCGGACGTACGAAGGCATGGCCCGTCTCTCTCCTTTAGGGTTGCGCGGCGCGTTCGGTGGCGACGAATCCGTTCGTCCGGTGCGAGCCGTCGCAGAACGGTTTGGTTTGCGACCCGCCGCACCGGCAGAGCGCGATGTTCTCGCCCGGGGTGACGTACGGCGTACCGTCGGCATCGGTGAGCACGACGGGGCCTTTGATGAGGTACGGTCCGCTCTCGCGGACCTTGATCGTTACGGATTCCATAGCATGCGAGGAGTTCGCTTACCGGCCTGCGGTTCCCACAAGCCCAAACTCGGCGTAGAACGCATCGGGATTCATCGGGCGCCCCAGGAAATCTCGCACTTCGACGTCGGGTTCGAGCGTGCGAGCGGGTGCCAAAATGTCGTCGCGATAACGCATTCCGACCACAGGGTTCTCCAATCCGCCGGTCTGGAATGCCGTAAAGAGGTCGGCGGCGTAGACTTTCGACCACAAATAGCCATAGTAGCCGGCGTCGTATCCCCCCATCAAATGTCCGAACGAGGCTTGTGGATGGGTCCCCGGATACATCGGCATCGGCGTGAGACGTTGCGAAAGCGCCTTCCAGACCGCCGTCGTATCGACGTGCGGACCGTTGGAGTGGTACGCCATGTCAACCATTGCGTAGAGTATTTGCCGGGTCGTATCGAACGCGTAGTCGACGTAGCGAGCGCGGACCATTTTCTGGATCAGTTCGTCCGGAAGCGGCGCGCCGGTCTTCCAATTCGAGCTGATCTCCCGCAGAATCGACGGCTGCCAGACGAAGTTCTCGAGCATCTGCGAAGGCGCCTCGACAAAATCTTGCCGGAAGCCCGCGCTGAGCGTTTCGTACGGAGCCGTCGCCAGCAGCGCCGCCATATCGTGCCCGAACTCGTGGAAAAACGTGACCACGTCGCCGTGGCTCAGTAACGCCGGGCGGCCCGGCGCGGGCTGCGGCCAATTGCCGACGATCGCGGCCACCGGCGGGCGCATCGTGCCGTCGATTTTACGGGCGGGCAAGAGTGGGAAATTCGCAAAATGCGAAAATTTGCCGGGACGGGGAAAGAGATCGAAGTAGGTGTATCCGATCAGGGCTCCGCTGCGCGTGTCGTTCACGCGATACGCCAAAACGCCGGGCGCCCACGCTTGCACCGGTTCGATGCGCGAAAACGTCACGCCCAAAAGGACGTGATAGACGTTCAAGACCGCGTCGATCGTATGCTGGACGGGGAAGTACTGCCGCACGAGTTGCGTATCGACGGCGTAACGCTGCTTTTCGAGTAAGTACTGCTCGCGCGAAACGTCCCATGGTTCCAATACCGCCTCCGGTTCGTGCGTCTGCTCGGCTTTGAGATCGCGCAGCACGCCAAGCTCCTCGCGAGCCTTGGGAAGAATTGCGGTATCGAGATTTTGCAGAAATTTCGTCACGCGAGCGGGCGATTGCGCCATCTTGTCGGAGAGCTGGTAGTCGGCCCACGTTTCGTAGCCCAACAGATGGGCGAGGCGGTCCCGAACGGCGATCGCCTGTTGCAGCAATGCGGTGTTGGTTTTGGCTTCGCGACTTTCGTACGCGAGATAGTAAGCTTTGCGCGCCGATTCGTCGGGCGCGAGTTGTAAGAACGATACCGTGCTCTCGTTGACGGGGACTACGTACCCACCCGCATCGTGCTTGTATCCCGCCAGGACGTCGCTCGGTAAACCGGCCGCTTGCGCGCGTGAGATGTCGATCGTCGTATCGTCCTGCGCCAGATGCTCTTCGAAGCGGTTCTGGAGATCGGTGAGTTGCTGTTCCAAGCGCACGAATTCACTGCGATTAGCTGCCGGGAGAGCCCCGCCGGAGCGTCGCAGGCTTACCAGCCAGAGTTCCGTAAGCTTGCGGTCGTAGAGCGTCTTGGCGGTGCCGCTGCGTTGGGCGAGAGCGACGGCCTGATAGAGGGCCGGTTCCGCGGTGAGTTGGGCGAAGACGTCGCTGGCCTTTGTCGCGCACGCGAGCGATGCGTCTCGGACCGCTTTCTCCGGTGAGACTTCGAATAAGAATTGCTGCGCGACCAGCGCGTCGTTCGCATCCGACGACGCATTCTCTAACGGCAGCACCGTGTTGGCGAAGGTGCGCTTTCCGCGAAATTGCGTCACCGCATCCACCTTCGCGGCGGCGGTGGCGAGTTGCGCGTCGCAACTCGCGGAGATCTGCGCCGGCGAGAGATTCCAATCGACCGTAGGGCCGGCGGCGGCCCGTGCAACGGACGGCGCAAGCAGCAGTAAGACGGCGCACGCGACGGCGGGACGGAGCAACACGGCAGGGCCTCCCTAGGTTAGAGCTGGTTCCGGAGAGTGGTTCCGACGGGTCTTCGGCCGCAACCCCGCGCTATCCGGCAGTAGGCGGTTTGGCCCGTGTGGTATCATGCCTGAGCCATGACGGGAGCTCGGCTTCACGCGGCGTAAACTCGTGAACCCCGCCAGGACCGGAAGGTAGCAACGGTAAGCGAGCCCTTACGGGTGCCGTGAATCACCTGGCTCTCGTTGTGGTCGAGTCTTTTTAAGTACGGCGCTATTTTAAGTATGACGATATCTGAAATCTATGCGGCCCTAGCCGCCTTTGCCGCCGCCCTGGCCGGCATCCTGGTCTATCACCTCGTCGCGGTACGTCCGCCGATGGCTCGGATGCGCGCCCTTTTGGAAACCCACGACGGCCTGATCGGCGCCGGCCACGGCGCCGCCGACCGGCTGGGCACGCTTGAAGCGCGCTCGCTTGCCTTGGCTGGTGATATTGAAAGGGTGAGCGGGCGAGTAAGCGAACTCGAAGGCCTGGCTAAAACCGACCTCGCGCTCGTCGGATTCGTCCGTTACGACGCCTTCGACGACACGGGCTCGGAACTCTCATACGCGTTGGCCCTGCTCAACCGAGTGGGCGACGGCGTGGTCGTTAATAGTATCTATTCACGCACGGATACTCGGACCTACGGAAAACTCGTGCACGCTTACAAGCCCGCCGTCAGCGCTTCGAATGAGGAACTGCTGGCGATAGAACGGGCTCGGACCGCAACGACGTAAGGTATGATCGACGAACGTTATTACATCAAAATCGTCCCGCATAAGGGCGAGAGCGTCCATCGCTTCGAGGTACGCCGGCGCGCGATTATCGCCGCGCTCGCGGCTGCGCTCATCGTGCTGGTGGCCACGTTCGGCTTCGCCGCCACGCAGATCTATCGAGCGCACGCCGCCGCCGCGGCATACGCCCGCGAGACCGCCACGAGTCGGGCCGCGCTGGGCCGCATCGACAAGCAGGCCGATGCGCTGCGTTCCGCGCTCCAGCGCGTGCAAAAACAGAATCAGGAGATCCGGCGCCTGATCGGCGTTCCCGCCGCACCCGCCCCCGCGCACGGCCTCCACAAGATGGCCTGGGTCCACGGCCGTTCGTTCGGAGCCGCCGCCCGCCGCATCTCCTCCCTGCGGGTAGCCTCGAGTGCAACCGTGCGCGAGTCGGATCTCAACAAGCGCCTGGCGCTCCGCGTCCTCAACATCCGGCACATCCACAGCATGCTTCGCGCGCAGATGATCGCGGCGATCCCGTCGATCGATCCGGTCGCGGGAGCTCAAATCGACGGCTGTTTCTGTTATCGCACGTACCCCGATACCGAATTTCACCCGGGCGTTGATTTAAGCGCCAACTACGGCGAGCCGGTACGGGCGGCCGCCGCGGGAACCGTCGTTTCGGCCGGCTGGGAAGCGGGCGGATACGGCATCAAGGTCGATATCGATCACGGTAACGGGTACCATACCTGGTACGCCCATCTCTCCAGCGTCGACGTCCATCCCGGCCAGCACGTATATAAGGGCGAAACCATCGCGGCGGTCGGCTCAACCGGTTTCTCCACCGGCCCGCATCTCCACTATCAGGTCATGCACGACGGGGTCGCGGTTAACCCGACGCCGTTCTTGACCGGTATCCCTTCAAATGTCTTAGCCTCGCTGCCGTAGAACAGCCAACGCCTCGTGAACGCTCTGCTTTGTCAAATCGACCGCCTCGCTAATTTTCTGGTATTGATCTATACCGGAGTTCTGATCGTCTATGCGGTAATCTCGTGGATTCCGGACCTGCGCGGGAAATGGACCGAGTATCTCGCCATGCTGGTCGAGCCGGTGCTGCAACCGATCCGTCGTGTCATTCCACCCATCGGCGGCCTCGACATCGCCTTTTTGGTCTTGCTGGTGCTGCTGCAAATCGTCATTCGCCCCGCGCTCTCGCAGATCGCCTACAATACCTGTTACCGGCTCTTTTAGCCGTGACCGTAAAGCCTGAGAATCCCCACCGCACGCTAGTTGCGTCGAACATTCGCAACTTCTGCATCATCGCGCACATCGATCACGGCAAGACGACGCTCTCCGACCGGCTGCTCGAAATGACCCGCACCATCGAGATGCGCGATATGGAAGATCAAGCGCTCGACGCCATGGATTTGGAGCGCGAACGCGGGATCACGATTCGCATGCATCCGGTGACGCTGGGCTACAAGGCTCGCGATGGGCAAACGTTCGAACTCAACCTCATCGATACGCCCGGTCACGTGGATTTCTCGTACGAGGTCTCGCGCTCGCTGGCCGCTTGCGAAGGAGCGTTGCTCATCATCGACGCCGCGCAGGGCATCGAGGCCCAGACGCTCGCGAATTACCATCTGGCGGTCGAACACGACCTCACGATCATTCCGGTCATCAATAAGATCGATCTCCCCGCGGCCGATCCCGAGCGGGTGATGAACGAAGTCGAGGAGCTGCTCGTCATCGAGCGCAGCGAATGCATTCTCGCGAGCGCAAAAAACGGCATCGGCATCGAGGAGATTCTCGAAGCGATCGTTTCGCGCATACCTCCTCCCAAGGGGCACGCCGATCATCTCCGCGCGCTCGTCTTCAACGCGCAGTTCGATGCGTACCGCGGCGTCGTTTCGTACGTGCGCGTATCCGACGGCGAGTTGCGTGCCGGAAGCAAGTTTATGTCCATGGCACACGAGCGCGTGTACGAGTGCACGGAGGTTGGGGTTTTCGCCCCGCAAATGCGGCCGGTAAAGAAGCTCGGCATGGGCAGCGTGGGCTACGTGATGGCAAACGTCAAGTCGCTCGGGGATATCGATGTCGGCGACACCCTCACCGAAGCGCACAATCCGGCGCACGTTCCGCTCGCCGGCTATCGCAAGGCCGTGCCGATGGTGTACTGCGGTCTCTATCCGAACGAGGGTGACGAGTACGGAGACCTGCGCGACGCGCTCGATAAACTCAAGCTCAACGATGCGGCGCTGATCTACGAGCCCGAAACGTCGGTCGCGCTGGGGTTTGGATTTCGCTGCGGGTTCCTCGGGCTTCTCCACATGGAGATCGTCCAGGAGCGCCTGGAGCGCAATTATAATCTCGACCTGATCGCGACCTCGCCCTCGGTCGTATTTCGCGTCACGAAAACCGATGGCGAAATCGAGATGATCGACAACCCGGCGAAGTTGCCGCCGATGAATCTCATCGATACGATCGAGGAGCCGTTCGTTAAGGCGACCATCATCACGCCGCCCGATTACGTCGGTACGATCATGGACGCCACCATCGCGCGGCGAGGCACGCTCCAAAACATGGAGTATCTCCACGACGGGCGCGTGATTCTCACGTTCGAGATGCCGCTGATCGAGGTCATCGTGGATTTCTTCGATCAACTCAAGTCGCGCACCAAGGGCTACGCATCGTTGGATTACGAGATCATCGGATACCGGGAGGGCGACTTGGTCAAACTCGAGATTCTGCTCAACGGCGAATCGGTCGATGCGCTCTCGTTTATCGTCGCTCGTGAAAAGGCGCCGAATCGCGGTCGCGCCCTGGCCGAGAAGCTCAAAGAATTGATCCCCCGTCAGATGTTCGAAGTGCCGATTCAAGCCGCAATCGGCGGCAAAGTCGTAGCGCGGGAAACCGTCAGCGCCATTCGCAAGAACGTTCTCGCCAAATGTTACGGCGGCGACATCTCGCGTAAGCGCAAGCTGCTGGAGAAGCAGAAGGTCGGCAAGGAACGCATGAAGCGCGTCGGGCGCGTCGAGCTGCCGCAAGAAGCCTTCATGGCCGTTCTGCGCTTAGAAGATTGACGACCTACGTCGCGACATCCAATAGCGGCAAACTGCACGAGTTGCAGACGATCTTTGCCGGATCGACGCTCGAACTCGCGACGTTCCCCGGCTACGTCGCGGTGCCCGAAGGCGACTCCAGCTATACGGAAAACGCACTGCGTAAAGCGCGCGGCCTGCAACGGCAACTCCGCGAGGCGGGAATCGCCGCCTGGGTGCTCGCGGACGATAGCGGCCTGGAAGTGGCCGCCCTCGGCGGCCGGCCGGGTGTGCTCTCCGCGCGATACGCGGGGGAAGACGCATCGTGGGCCGAGCGCCGCAAGCATTTGCTCGACGAACTTCGCGGGCTACCGGTATCTGCACGAGGCGCTCGCTTCGTTTCGCACGTCGCGCTCGTGCACGCGGACGGATCCGAGCTGGTTGCCGCGGGCGTCGTCGATGGATCGATCGCAACCGAAGAGTTGGGAGCCGGCGGCTTCGGATACGATCCGGTCTTTTTCTATCCGCCGGCAGGCACGACGTTCGCGCAGATGAGCGAAGAAGCGAAAAATCGCTGTAGCCACCGTCGCTTAGCGGCCGACCATCTGCTCGGGCTCCTGGACATGCATGTCCGCTAAGGCCGGCATTCTGCGCGCCTCCGAGGACGACATTGCATATTTCGCCTCGCGCCGTTGGGCCGACGATATCGGGCGGCGACTCTATCGGCATCTCGGCGAGCATAGCGAGCACGGCACGTGGATTTTCCGCGACGAAAGCACGCCGGTCGGCATCGCCTTCGCGCACGGAAACGGCGAGAGCCTGTACCTGAGCGAACTCTTCGTCGAAGGCTCATTCCGCGGTACGGGACTGGGAGGGGCGTTGTGTGCCGCGGCACTAGGCGAAAGCGCCGACGCGTGCGCCCTCTTGGACCCGATGGATTTTGCAGCCGCGGTATTGGCCGCGCGGCATGGGCTCTCGCTGCTGGAGCCGGTTCTTCGCGTCGCGGGAAGAATCCCCAAAGAAGACGCCCTGGCGGCGCTGGCGTTCGGCGCATATCGCTTTCGCGCGGCGCCGATCGATCCCGTTCGCCATCGCTACGCGATCGGCGCGCTCGATCGCGAAACGCGCGGGTACGAACGGATGGCGGATCACGAACTCTTCGCATCGATCGCAACCGGAAACGCGCTCTTTCTCGACGACGAATGCGTGGGATATGCGTACGTCTGGCCGGACGGGCGCGTCGGTCCGCTCGCGGTTAGTTCCGGCGCGTACGCGACGGCGGTTTTTGCATTCGCGTTGATGACGCTCGCTTCGACATATGGCGCATCGTGGTGCACGGCAGGCGTTCCCGGAAGCAACCTGCGAATCCTCAACGCCGCCCACGCCATCGGGCTTCGCATCGATACGGCCCGGTACGTCGCCGGCCGTAAGGAGAGCATGGACCTGACGCGTTATGTCGGTTACCACCCGCTCTTGTTTTGAAGGAAGAACCCGAACCGGGCAAAATGCTGGGAGGTCCGCAAGCCGCCCTCGAATATCGGGACGTAGCTCAGTTTGGTAGAGCGCTGCGTTTGGGACGCAGAAGTCGCAGGTTCAAATCCTGTCGTCCCGAGATCTCCACTTGCGGTGCCGTGGTATCCTAGGCAAGGTGCCGAAACGTCACTTCGAGCGCCCGTGGTCTAACCGGATAAGGCACGAGTCTTCTAAACTCGAAGATGGGGGTTCAAGTCCCTCCGGGCGCGAATTCTCGGCCCTCGCGGAACGCGAAAAGTATCCCTCGTCAGCCAAGACGCGATGGTGATTGTAGCTCAGTTGGTTAGAGCGCCTGACTGTGACTCAGGAGGTCGCCGGTTCGAGACCGGTCAGTCACCCCACTTATACGAGCCCGCCGCACGAGTGCGCCGGGCTCGTGCCTTTCTACCGGGGAGAGCCTGCGACGAGCGCGAAGATCGCGTCCGGATGAAGCGCGAGCCGACCTCTCAACCAATATGGCACGATTCGCTCGGCATCATCGTTACCGTTTTGTCGGCAATGATGCTGGCCTTTGTCTTGCTCCAGGTTTCCCGTCTCGATCGTCAGGCCGGGAGCGATCGAGCCACAATCGCACGCGAACGTCTCGCGGTAGCGGGCGGCTCCTCGATCGTGGAAGCCATGCGGCACGTCATCGTTCTGCAACCGCAGCGGGTCTTTGCCGGCGGGGCGCGCTCGACCGCGGATGCCTCCTCGCGCGTCGATCGCGAGCTCGAGCACATCGGCGACGATATACGTACCGGCCCGCTCTCCGTTCTCGGACTCGGCAGCCAGTGGAGCAAGGTGCGTAGGGAATGGTCGAGCGCCCGCCGAGCACCTCCCGGTGTTCCCTCGATCGAGCCGCTGCACCAGGTCACGATTCAGTTGCAGAACGTCCTCTACGGGATGGAAGACGCATCGAACCTCACCTACGACACCAGTCAGTCGGCGCAAAATTTAGCCGACATCGCCTTTAACGAAAGCCCGCTGGCGTATCAGCAGGCGCGACGCATTCAATTGCTCGCGACCGTCGCGCGCCGGACCGGCGAGCAACCGCTCAAACAGCGGCTCGTCTTCGCGAATATAACCAGCAATATCGGGGGCTTAGCCGATCTAAGCAGCGATCACGTCGCCAGGATCGTCACGCGGCTTTCGCTCCTCGCTCCGGCCCAAGCATCGACTTATCGTCAGTTGCAAACCGATGCGGCCGAGTATGCTAAGACCGGCACGGCGCTGCACGAGTTTCTCCTGACGCGCGTGCTACTCTCGCCGGCGGCGTCGATCCCCATACGCTCGCTGGATGCGCACGTCGAAGCATCGACCGCCGCCGCCGTAGCGATCTCGAAGTCGGCATTTAGCGCATTGGATACCGATCTTCAGGTCCGCGATCGTATCGAGATAATACGCAACCGCTATTGGTATCTCGCATTTCTGCTCGGCGCCTTCACGCTGGTCGGCCTGATGCTTACGATCGCGCAGTTCGTGATTCGGCGCGACCGCACGCTGCTGCGGCAAGCGCAGACGGAGGCGGCGCGTTTAACCGCGGAGCTCGCGCGCAGCGAGGCCGAGGAAGCGCTGCGGCTCTCGGAGGCGCAGTTCAGGGCCGTCTTCGAGGGTGCTGCCGTCGGCATCGCGGTCGTCGACCGCGGCGGATCGCTCATCGACTCGAACGAGGTCTTTCAATCGATGTTCGGCGGGGATATCGCGGCCGCGCTGAGCGGCCACGAAGAAGATCTCGCCGATCTGCTAGCCGGCCGTCGCGATACTTTTGAATTCGAACAGCATCTCCGGCCTGTCGTGGGCGACGAAGTGTGGACCGATGTGACGGTCTCCATCGTCACCACCGACGACGCGCCGGTGATGGCCGTGTGCATGTTTCGCGACAAGACCGCGCTCAAGCACAGCGAACGCCGCATGCAGCACGACAAGACCCACGATACGCTCACCGGGCTGCCGAACCGGGCCCTCTTCGAGGAGCACCTGCGCCATCGCTTCGACGAAGCCAACGCCCTCTTGGATTCGTTCTTCGCCGTCCTCTTCATCGATATCGAGCACTTCAAAGATGTCAACGAGAGTTTGGGGCACGCCGCCGGCGACGCGGTGCTCTCTCAGATCGCGCAGCGCGTGCGTACGTCGATCGACGCTCGGGACGTCGTCGCTCGGCTCGGAAGCGATGAATTCGCCGTGCTGATTCAATCGCTCGGCGATATCCTCCACGTCGAGTCCGTCGCGCGCCGCATTCTGAATAACCTCTCGAAATCGATCTCCGTTGGAAACCGAACGATCTATTTGGGCGCAAGCATCGGAATCGCGATCGGTTCGGCGAGTTACGAACGCGCCGAGGATGTCATGCGCGACGCGGAGACGGCGATGCAGCACGCAAAGATCGGCGGTGGAGCGCGCTACGCGGTCTTTGATTCGAAGATGCAAGACCGGGCTCAGAAGCGGCTCGCGCTCACGAGCGATATCCGGCTGGCGCTAGAACGCAACGAGTTCCGCCTGCTCTACCAACCGATCGTCACCCTGGCGGACGGCGCGTTGGTCGGCTGCGAAGCGCTGTTGCGATGGGATCACCCGGTCGAAGGCGTCTTGAACCCGATGGAGTTCATGCCGTTGGCAGAGCAGAGCGGGCTCGCTACCCCGATCGGACGCTTCGTTCTCCAGACCGCCGCGGAACAGTTCGGCGCGTGGCGACGCAATCGCAACGGCGCGATGAACTTCACCATGCACGTCAACGTCTCGGCCAGCGAATTGCTCGATCCCGACTTCGAACGCATCCTGGTGCAATGCATCGAGCATCACGGGCTCTCGCCTTCGGATCTCATGGTGGAGATTACCGAGAGCGTCGTCCTGGACACCGGCACGCGCGCCAACGTGACGCTGGAGCGCGTGCGCGATCGTGGCTTCAGCATCTGTATCGACGACTTCGGTACCGGCTACTCCTCACTGCGGTATTTGCAGCAATTCAAAGTCGATGCCATCAAAATCGATCGGGGTTTCGTCGCGGGAGCGGACGGAGAGTTGGCCAGCGAACCGATCGTTCGCACGCTGATGACCTTGGCCGAGGCCTTCGACGTTCGCGTTGTAGCAGAAGGGGTTGAAACCACTCGGCAGCGAGACATCCTGCGAAACGCAGGCTGCCGTTTCGCCCAAGGCTACCTCTTCGCGCGCCCCCTCTCCGCCGCGGATTTGGTCGCCCTCTATCCGGAGGTGCTTGGAAAAATCGCGCGCCCGGCCTCCGCATAGAAGCGGCCCGGCTTCGAGCAGGACGCAGGTCCCACGATTGCGTAACCACCCTCTGCCTGAAAACCGGCTTGCAAATCGGGGCACGGGTCGCTACACTATGGCAGTTGCCGAGCGCCTTTAGCTCAGTCGGTAGAGCAGCGGACTTTTAATCCGTTGGTCCCGGGTTCGAGTCCCGGAGGGCGCAGAGTCTCGCACCGCTAGCTCAATGGTAGAGCAGTTGACTCTTAATCAATTGGTTGAAGGTTCGAGTCCTTCGCGGTGCACGTCATAAAAAGAGCCTGTAACGATGCGAAAGCCTCGAGCGTTACAGGCTCTTTCTTTTGCTGAGCCGGCACCGGCTCGGCGGCGAAATGACTGACGGTTCCGAGACTCGCCCTTGAAAGGCGCCAAGACGCCGCCGGGCCCAATCGATCGATGACGCCCTTGGGCGCGACCGGTTTCCGGCAGCCGCTGGAAATCTGCTCGCAGATGAAGTACATTAAAATTCGGCGGCTGCCGGTTCCTTACGGTGAAGCCTGTACGTCACGGCTCCCGGGGCATCAAGCGCGCAGTCGTTCCGAGGTCAGTTCGACAGGAAGAAACGACGTGGTATAACGCCATAAACCCCGACGTAAGAGCGCTGGGATATCCTCATCGCCGGCGGCTCCCGCGATCTTTGGGGTCACCCGGAGGCTCGTCATGAACAGTTGCCGTGTTCTAGCCGTTCTCTGTCTCGCGGGTGCCGCGATCGGTTTTCCGCGGCCCGTGCGCGCGCAACTATTTCATCTTCCGATACCGGGATTAACTGTGCCGGGCATCGCTACCGAGGCCGCCGCAAAACAGCTCGCCCCTTACTTCGAAGCGAATCAACCGGTTATTCGCGACTGGTCGGGCCTCTATCCGACGGTCCCGGTGCTCCCGGGTGAGGTTTTTCGGCCGACTCGCACCCGAAGCGCGCAACTCGTTTTCGAACGCGCGGTGATTTCGCAACTGCGCACGTCGCAGAACGGCATCGTGACGCTCGCGCGCGGGGACTACGTCCTACCGGTGCGAGTTTTCTGCACCGACATTCATCGCCACGCCAATGCTCCGTTCATGTATCTTTTGGGGCCGTTGCGCGGAACGCGCGCCGACCTTCTGACGCGCATGTACGCGCACGCGGGTTCGGTCGACCCCCCGTTCGGTAATCTGCAGAGGCTTTCGTGGGATTTACAAGACGGACTCAGCTACGATCAACTCGACCCAAACGCGCGATCGTTGTTCGCGCGACTCCTTCCCGGCGAGCAGCCGGCGATTGCGCAGAGCTTCCTGGATGCCTTACAAGATCGCTGGAGGGCGATAGCATCGATCGTTCCCGGCGTGCCCGGTTTTGACCAATCGATCGGGCAGATGGGCGCGGTTGGAAATTCGATAAACGACATACGCAGCGCGCAAAGCACGTTGCAAAGCGATGCGAACGATTTCGATGCCCTGCGCAGTTCGTTCGTGCTGGGCCCAACTTCGGCTGCGACCGACGGCGACGTCTCCTCGACACCATGGAGCGTTCCGTGGAACGGCACCTACATTCGGCTGCTCACCGAAGGGGCTTTCGGAAGTCTCGGGTTACTCGAGATTCGCGTAAGTTCGGAGCGCAATCGCGTCCCGGTTACGGACAACATCGGCTACCCCCCGCGCTGCCTGGAATGCCAACCCTTGACGATGCGTCCGAAATATAAGGGCGCGCCGGAACCGCCTCTGCACGTAACGGTGAGCAGCGACGCACCCGCTCGCAGCGTTAGCCCAGGCACCGGCCGAATCGCCTTCTACGGCGACATCGGAAATATCATCAACAACCAGAACCCGCTGCTCATCCGCCCTTCAACGCTCCTTTTGGCCGAGGATGGTTCCGTCGCCCTCAT
The DNA here is from genome assembly GCA_035532835.1 of Candidatus Dormiibacterota bacterium. Taxonomy (NCBI): domain Bacteria; kingdom Bacillati; phylum Candidatus Dormiibacterota; species Candidatus Dormiibacterota bacterium. Next base: position 35,061 of record DATKQG010000052.1, on the reverse strand, counting down.
TCACCTACGGTGGAGCGGCTGGGGCACGAGCGTGGCCCGAGCCACCGGTGTCTGGAGCGCAAGTAATTGCACGCCGAGCTGCGCAAACGGCAAGCGGACGACAAGCCCGGCTCGATTGACGCTATCGAGCCCGGGGCTCGGGGGCGGCCACCGGGTGTACCGCTGCTTCCAGATCTATCCCCCGCACCCTCAGCGTGATATTGACGATCACGGCTGCATCCAACGGCAGGGAACGTATGCTGTTTACGCGCCGCTATCCGGGCCCTGAACGATGGATTCAGGCTTCCGGCCGCTCGGCGGTGCACCCGGGATTTTGCGTTGCAACCACGTCCCGGACAATGTCCTAACCCGACGGAAGAAGGGGGCCGCCATCGAGCCCGGCAAGCAACCACGGCCTTACACCCGGACGGCAACGTTCTTGGTGCGGGGCCTTTTGCTATTTCCTGGAGACACAGCACAACATGAAGTTTTCCACAAAGGCCCTGGCGGCATCGCTGCTTTTGTTAGCCGCGACGGTCGCCGCGCCCGCACTCGCTAGCGGTAGGTACGGAGCCATCGCATCCGAGCGCGGCAACGACGACGTCGTGTACCACGCCTATAATTTCTCGAGCAAAGCCGTGGCGACGCGCATGGCGCTCAAAGCCTGCAATGCCCATAGCGACGGCGCCAACGACTGCGCCGTCCGCGTATGGTTCCACAAAAAGCGCTGCGCGGCGTTCGTTACGACGAGCAGTCACACCAATTACGGTTTCGGAAACACGCAAGAAGCAGCCGTCCGGGACGCCAGGCTCGACCTGCCGGGCGGCAAAGTTGTCGACGCGATCTGCAACTCAGAATCCGGCAAGTAACCCTTCGTACAAGGCCGCGCTTCAAGGCCCCGGCGCACGACGACGCGCTGGGCCTTTTTTTTGCCTGGAAATCCAAGCCGAAACTCAGGCTTGCCTCGCAGTGAAACCGCACGCAAGAGCTAGCGTACATCCTGCGAAGTACCACGGAGTCGGGGAGGTGGAATGACCGGTAAACGAAGCGTCTTCTGGTTAGCTGCACTCGCATTCATCGTGCCGGTAGCGGCAGGCGCGCAGGCCCCAAGTCCGTACGATATTTTTGCGCGGGCTCGCGCGTTTTGGAGCGCCCAAATCTATCCGTCTTATCTTGCCTACAACGTTGTCGTCCGAGTCGACGAAGGGGCCTCGCCCAAGACCGAGCGCTATGCGTCGGAGTATGACGCCACCGACAATGCGGTCTGGGTCGATTCCGTCAGCGATTACGAAATCGCGCATCCGGTCAAGGTCAAGGGTTTCAACTTCGGGATCCTGGGGTTGGTAGCCAGCAAGCCGCTTCCGCCGGTCGACTTTTTGGGCGTCCCGATGCTCGCGCCGACGTTTTCGTTCGGCATGGCACCCTTCGTTCCGGCCGCGGCGGCGGCGGGCCGCGATAGCGCGCAGGTCGTCGCTGCGGTGCGCGCGCAGTTCCACGACCCCAATCCCCGTACGCAATCGGCCTCTGCGCAAACCCTGCCGCCGGGGCTGCACCAGATCGGGTCGGTAACGGCGTTCAAACGCGATTACCGGGTCGCGCTCCTGGGGATCGAAAGCATCGGCGGACGCCCGTGCTATCACCTCGCACTCTCACCCCTGCACGACGCGAAGAGCTATCGTTTGCGCGAACTCTGGGTCGACGAACGAACCTATGCCACGGCGCAACTTCGGGAGGCGCTGAATTTCGTGAACGGTCCCGGGACGGGCGTGCCTTGGACGGTGCGGTTCACGCAGGTCGGCGGCGCGCAGTACATCGCGAGCGAAAGCGCGGATGCGCCGATGTCGTACCGCGGCCTGCTCTATCGGCACGCCAGCGTCGCATTCGAAGACCTTCACCGGCAATCGCTCCCGCCTCCGGTGATGTTGGTGCCACCTACGTCGGACCTCGTTATGAACGAGCCTCCAACACCGTAAAATAGTCGATCCTCACGGGAGGAAAAGCATCGGGCGCGTTCTATTTATGGTGGTCGCCACGGGCAAGTGGCGGAACTGGCAGACGCGCTGGATTTAGGTTCCAGTGGGGCAACCCGTCAGAGTTCGAGTCTCTGCTTGCCCACCAATCGCTTGCCAGCGGCTGGTACACTATGTGGCGTCATGCGGAAGTAGCTCAGTGGTAGAGCATCGCCTTGCCAAGGCGAGGGTCGCGAGTTCGAATCTCGTCTTCCGCTCCAATGTTTGTCGAGCAGGGGCGCAGGCGCAAACGCGCTCTGGCGCCCCTCTCGTTGTTTCGATGAGCCCCGACGGGCCACCGGAAATGGGAGATACCCGTGACCTCGTCAACCCTTACGCGCCTCGCCGCAACTCAGGTCGAGCTGGAGATTCCGATCACGTCGGAGGAACTCGAGGCCGCCCAAGAGCGCGCATTTCGTAAGCTTGCCAAAAACGTTCGCCTGCCGGGATTCCGCCAAGGCAAGGTACCGCGCAAGGTGTTCGAGCAGACCTACGGTGCGCAGAGTATCGTGAGCCAGGCCATGGATGACGTCGTACCCGAGGTCTACGCGAAGGCCGTGCGCGAACACGATCTCGAGCCGATCGATCGCCCGCGCATGGAGCTGATTTCGGACGACGACGGTAACCCGACCGGCCTCAAAGCGGTCGTGGACGTTCGTCCCGCGATCGATTTAGGCACCTATAAGGGCGTCGAGGTCGAGCAGGCTACGCCGCCTGTCACCGATGAGGACGTGGAACGCAGCCTCCTCACCCTGGCGAAAGACCGCGCCACGCTGGTGCCGGTCGAGCGCCCAGCGAAGCTCGGCGACGTCGTAACCATGGACTACGAGGGCAAGATCGACGGGGTCGCCTTCGAAGGCGGGACCGCCCAGGGGCAAACGACGGAGCTCGACGAGGAGCGCTTCATTCCCGGCTTCGCAACCGGCATCGCCGGCATGAGCGCCGGCGAGACCAAAGACGTCGAAGCAACCTTCCCCGAGCAGTACGGGCAGCCGGACTTGGCAGGGAAGCAAGCAGTATTCACGATCGTCCTTCACGACGTGAAAGAGCTGGAGCTGCCGCCGCTCGACGACGAGTTCGCCAAGTCGATCTCCGAGAATCAGACGCTTGATGCCCTGCGCGACGACGTCCGCAAGCGCCTCGAGGCCATCTCCGCCTCTCGCACGCGCCGGGCGATCGGGAATGCCCTGATGGAAAAACTGCTCGAGACGCAAAGTTACGAGCTTCCGGAGATTCTGGTCGAACGCGAGATCGATCAGATGATCAACGATGCTTCCGGGTCGGCCGCCCGCTCGGGCGTCACCTTCGAAGAGTACCTCACGCAAAGCGGCAAAACCGAAGACGCGTTGCGCGAAGAGTACCGCCCCGACGCGCAAGCGCGCGTCAAGGGCACCCTCTTCATCGAAGCCGTGGCGAAGGCCGAGAATATCGCGGCGACGCCCGCCGACATCGCGCTGGAACTGGAGTCGCTGGCGCGCCAGTACGGCCAGCCCGTCGAAAAGATCCGGGCGGCCCTCGGCAACAACGTTCTTTCCTTAATGGACGGCATCGTGAGAAACAAGACGCTTGAGTTCCTGATCGACCACGCCAAGGTCGTCGAGCCGGCATAAGGCAACTTTCGGCTCGCCGTCGTAGTTAGGGCGAGTATACTGATTCTGGGGAAGAGGAAACATGGGTCATTTGGTTCCGATGGTGGTCGAGCAGTCCGCGCGCGGCGAGCGTGCGTACGACATTTATTCGCGATTGCTCAAAGACCGGATCATCTTCGTCGGCGGGGCAATCGACGATCAGCTCGCGAATTTGGTTATCGCGCAGTTGCTCTTCCTCGAGAAAGAAGACCCGGATAAAGACATCGATATGTACGTCAATAGTCCCGGCGGCAGCGTGACCGCGGGCCTGGCGATTTTCGATGCGATGCGGTTCATCAAGCCCGACGTGGCGACGATCTGCATGGGCATGGCCGCGTCCATGGGGTCGATCCTGCTCACCGGCGGGGCACCCGGCAAGCGGTTCTCTCTGCCGCATAGCAAAATCCTGATCCATCAGCCGTGGGTCTCGCAGATCGGTGGCCAAGCGACCGACGTGGAGATCGCGGCGCGCGATCTCATCGCAACGCGCCAGATCATCGCGAAAATCTATGAAAAATCGACCGGTAAGGGGCTCGAGCAGATCCTCCACGACATCGATCGCGATTACTATATGACCGCCGCCGAGGCCCTTGAGTACGGGATTATCGATACGATTATCGAAGAGCGTACCACCTCGTCGTCGACGCCGGCTTAAGCCGAGAAGGACGCCCGCCAACCGATGTTTCGTTTCGGAGACGAGAAGGGCCAGCTCAAGTGCAGCTTCTGCGGCAAATCTCAGGAGCAGGTACGCAAACTGATCGCCGGCCCGGGCGTCTACATTTGCGATGAATGTATCGAGCTCTGCAACGAGATCATCGAAGAAGAGCTCTATAAAAACGTCGACGAGAATCTCCGTCTTCGCAACATTCCTAAGCCTAAAGAAATCAATCACATTCTCAACCAGTATGTGATCGGGCAGGATCGCGCCAAGAAATCTCTGGCTGTAGCGGTATACAACCACTACAAGCGCATCAACGCGGGTACGACCGCCGACGACGTCGAGTTGCAGAAATCGAACATCCTGCTGGTCGGGCCGACCGGTTCGGGCAAAACGTATTTGGCGCAGACGCTTGCGAAGATTCTCGACGTTCCGCTCGCGATGGCGGACGCAACGTCGTTAACCGAGGCCGGTTACGTCGGCGAAGACGTCGAGAACATTTTGCTCAAGCTCATCCAAGCCGCCGATTACGACGTGAAGCGGGCCGAAAAAGGCATCGTCTACATCGACGAGATCGACAAGATCGCGCGCAAGAGCGAGAACCCCTCGATCACGCGCGATGTCTCCGGCGAAGGCGTGCAACAAGCGCTCCTAAAGATTCTCGAGGGAACGACGGCCAACGTTCCGCCACAGGGCGGGCGCAAGCACCCGCATCAAGAGTTCATTCAGATCGATACGACCAACGTGTTGTTCATCTGCGGCGGAGCGTTCGACGGGCTCGAGCGGATCATCGAGTCGCGCGTTTCGGCCAACAACATGGGCTTCCGCGCGACCCCCGAAGGGAAGAAGGACGCGCACACGGGCAAAATGTTGCAGCACCTCATGCCGGAGGATCTGCTGAAGTTCGGATTGATCCCGGAGTTCATCGGGCGCCTTCCGATCGTGGTGACGCTCGACGCGCTCGATGAGCTGGCGCTGCGCCGCATCTTGACGGAGCCTCGCAACGCGCTGGTTCGCCAGTTCCAAAAAATCCTCAACATGGACGGCGTCGATCTGCAATTCACCAAGGACGCTTTGGTAGCGATCGCCACCAAGGCCCAAACGCGCAAGACCGGTGCGCGAGGATTGCGCTCGATTCTCGAAGAGACGATGCTGGAAGTCATGTACGACCTGCCGTCGCTGCAAGGCGTCAAAAAATGCATCGTCAATAAAGACGTCATCGATAAAAAAGAAGCGCCGACGCTCATCTATCAAGAGCAAAAGAAAGAGCCCGCTTAGCGTTTAACGGAACCCGCGCCCGGGTAACCGGCCCTACATGGAAACCGAGCAGTCGTGCAGTTGCGGGACCGGCGCAAGCGACGCCACCTGCACCCCGTTCGCCGTGATTCCGGCGTGGTGGGGTGGATTTCTCTTCCACGTTCTCAACCCGCGTCAGACCTGCATCTACACGTATCTTACGATGCTCGCCGATCGCGACGGCCGTTGCCATCCGACCATCGACAACATTCGAGAAGATCTCGGCCTTTACAGCTCGTCGATGGTCTTTGAGGCCCTTACCGTTCTCGAGGATCTGGGATTTATCGTGCGGGAGCGCCGCGCGTTTCCGGGCGTGCGCGCTAAACGCAACGTATACCGTAAGCCGTCGTGCGAGGCAACCGTCCTGCGCCTGCTCGAACGGGGGCGGCTCGACGGCTATCTCCAGCCCGTAGGGCCGAGTGCTTCGCCGGCTTCTGCGCAGGCGAAAGAGCTCGTCGTCGAGGGATTACGCCGGCTGCTGGGCGAGGCATACGAGCGCTACGAACGCGCGACACCCTCTGCCAAGCGCGACGTACTGCTCGAAATTCTCGAGCAACTCGTATCGCCGCCACCCGCTCTTACGCTCTCGGTCTCCGTCTAGCCGAGGGGCAATCCGTAATGGTGCGGAAATGGAAGCGCTTCCATGACCGCACCAACAGACTCCATCATCGGGCTACCAAAGGCCTACGACCCCACGAGCGTCGAGCAGCGCCTCTACGCCCACTGGGAACGCAGCGGCGTTTTTCACGAAGAGCCCGACCCCGCGCGCCCGCCGTTCATCATCTGCATGCCGCCGCCCAACGTCACCGGGCGAGCGCACCTGGGCCACGGATCGACGTATACGCCGATGGACGTCCTGGTACGGTATCACCGCATGCTCGGCGAGAACGCCGATTGGTTGCCCGGCTTGGACCACGCGGCAATCGCAACCGAGTCGGTCCTCATTCGCGAACTGGCCAAGACGGGCGAGTCGCGCGAGTCGCTCGGGCGCGAAGCCTATCTCGAGCGCGCCTGGGCGTGGGCGCGCGAATATGGCGGGACCATCGACGGTCAATTTCGAGCGCTCGGCTTCGGCCCCGACTGGGCTCGCTCGCGTTTTACGATGGACGACGGCCTCTCGGCCGCCGTTCGCAAGGTCTTCGTTCAGCTCTACCGCGAGGGCTTGATCTACCGCGGAAAACGGCTGATCAATTGGGATCCAAAGGGAAAGACGACGGTCTCCGACGCGGAGGTGGAACACGTCGAACGCGACGCGCATCTCTGGCGGATCCGGTATCCGCTCGCCGGGGAATCCGACGCATTCATCGAGATTGCCACGACGCGGCCCGAAACGATGCTTGGCGACGTTGCGATCGCGGTCCATCCGGACGACGAGCGCTATGCCGCGCTCGTTGGGAAAAGCGTGCTGGTTCCGCCGCTGTTGGAACGCGCCATTCCGATCGTCGCCGATGCGGCGGTCGAACGCGATTTTGGAACGGGTGCGGTGAAAGTGACGCCGGCCCACGATGCGACCGACTACGAAATCGGCTTGCGCCACGATCTGCCGATGCCGACGGTGATCGATTTCGATGCAAAAATCACCGGAGCGCAGATTTCGGTCGGCCCGTACCAAGGGCTGGATCGTTACGAAGCGCGCAAGCGCATCGTCGAAGATCTGCGCACGGGCGGCTTGCTGGTTGCGGAAGAAGCCTATCGGCATGCCGTATCGGTGAGCGAACGATCGGGCGACGTGATCGAGCCGCTGCTCTCGTTGCAATGGTTCGTCCGTATGGCGCCGCTCGCGAAGCCCGCGCTCGACGCGTATCGCGACGGACGGCTGCGTTTTATCCCCGAACGCTACGGCCGGACGTACGAGCAGTGGCTCGAAAACATCCGCGACTGGAACGTGTCGCGCCAAGTCTGGTGGGGGCATCAACTGCCGGTCTGGTACACGGCGTCCGGCGATATCGTCGTGGCCGAAACGGAAGAAGAAGCGCTGGAGATCGCGCAACGAGATTACGGCACCCGTTCGCTGCAGCGCGATCCCGACACATTGGATACGTGGTTCAGTAGCGGGCTTTGGCCGTTTTCGATTCTCGGTTGGCCCGAGCAGACGCGCGAACTCGAATGTTGGTATCCGTCGTCGGTCCTGATAACCGGCTGGGAGATCATCTTCCTATGGGTCTCGCGCATGGTCATGCTCGGTCTGCATCTGTTTAACGAGGTTCCCTTTCCGGAAGTCTTCGTCGCACCGCTCGTTTTCGACGCTCAGGGCCGCAAGATGTCCAAATCGCTCGGCAACGCGATCGATCCGATGGACTTGGTCAAAACGTACGGCGCCGATGCGTTTCGCATGGGCATGCTGCGCCAGATGCGTATCGAAGGCCAGGAGATTCGCTTCAACGAGTCGCGCTGCGAAGAAGCGCGCAACTTCAACAACAAGGTATGGAATGCCGCGCGCTACACGCTCGCCCTTCCGGAGGGTCTGCCGAGCGCGCGGGTCCTGCCCAAGCCGAGCGAACTCTCGCTCCCGGATGCGTGGATTCTCACGCGGTTGCGCGATACGATCGTGCAAACCACCGAGCAGCTCGACCGGTACGACTTCGGCAACGCCGCCGAAACCGTTTGGCGGTTCGTGTGGTACGAATGCTGCGATTGGTATCTCGAAGCCACCAAGGCCGCGACTGCGACGCGTGCGGCGGTGCTCTCGTGCGTGCTCAATAACGCCATGCGCCTACTCCACCCGTTCGAACCCTTTATCACCGAAGAGATATGGCTCGCGCTGCCGCACGACGGCAGCACGATCGTCACGTCGTCGTGGCCCGACCCCGACGAGATTCCGGTCGACCGGGAAGCCGCCGCGCGCTTCGAAGCGACGCAGCGCGCGGTCGAGCGCATCCGTAACTTGCGTTCGGAAATGACGCTCGCGCCGAAGCACGTGTTACCGCTCGAGGTGCCCGCCAACGTTCCCGATGACGTAGCGGCCATGTTGGCGCTGCTCGCACACGGTACGATCGAGCGCGTCCCCGCGGCCGGCGAAACGCTCGACGAGGCTCTGGCGGCGGTCAACGGTCGCGCTCCCGCCGGGCTCCTGCGCGATCGCGCGATCAAGGAGCGCGCGCGGCTGCTCGCCGAGGTGGAGCGTTCGGAGAAGAAGCTCTCGAACCAGGCATTCGCCGCCAAGGCGGCGCCGGAGGTCGTTGCGAAAGAACGCGAAAAGCTCGATGGGTACCGCAGCGAACTGCATCGCGTCCAGGCGGCGCTCGTGGCAATGGGAGAGGCCGAATGAACACCGCGCACAAGAGCCGCACGCTGCTGAGCGCTCAGGAAATCGAACGCGTTATCGCTCGCCTGGCGCATCAGATTCTGGAGCCCGAAGACGCACAGGGAAAGCTGGTGCTCTTGGGCGTGCGTCGTGGCGGCGAAGCTCTAGCCCAGCGCTTGGCCGCGGAGATCGCCCGTATCAGCGGGCGGGCGCCGGAACTCGGCTTCCTCAACATCAACCTGTACCGCGACGATCGGGTGACGCATCAGATGCCCGAATCGCAGATCCCCGTCGACGTAGGCGGCCGGACCGTGATTATCGTCGACGACGTGCTCTATACGGGTCGGACCATTCGTTCGGCGCTCGACGCGGTTACCGATCTTGGGCGGCCCGAGGCGATTCGGCTCTGCGTGCTGATCGATCGCGGCCTGCGCGAGCTTCCCGTCCAGGGCGATTACGTCGGACGCGTCATTCCCACCAGCCGGCGCGAGCGGGTCGAAGTCTCGCTCGCAGCGCAGCCATCATCAAGCGACGAGGTAGCTATCCTTGCGGATGCGTCGTAGCCTCATCGATCTGGACGATCTGAGCGCGCAAGAGATCGAGTACCTCTTCACCCGCACGACGGCATTCGAGCGCGAGGCTCCGCCCAAGCTGCTCGACGGCATCGCGTGCGTCAATATGTTCTTCGAGCAAAGCACCCGCACGTACACGTCGTTCAATCTGGCCGAACTTCGGCTGGGCGCGCAGGTGGTCAATCTCGCGCCTAAAGACCTCAGTCTCGCGACCAAAGGCGAAACCGTCGAGGACACGGTCATTACCCTTGCCGCCATGGGGGTCCAGGTTTTGGTGGTGCGTCACCCCGAGGCGGGTTTTCCCAAACGCTTGGCGATGGCGTTCGACGGACACGTCGTCAATGCGGGCGACGGCGCGCACGCGCACCCGACGCAGGCGCTCCTGGACATCTTCACGTTACGCGAGGAATTCAACGAGCTGCGCGGTCTCACGATCGCGATCGTCGGCGACGTCCTGCATAGCCGCGTCGCCCACTCAACCATGCTCGGACTCATCGGGCTGGGAGCCGACGTCGTTCTGGTGGGCCCGGAGTGCTTTCTTCCGTTCGACCACGCGATACCCGGGGCGCGGATCGAACGCGACCTCGATGCCGTTCTGGAACACGCGCATGCGTTGATCTTGCTGCGCATTCAGCGGGAACGTTTCGAAGCGATGCCGCTGACGGATGAGGAGTACATCGCGTCCTACAGGCTCGACCGCGCGCGGCTCAATCGCCTGCGTCCGCAGACCATCGTGATGCATCCGGGCCCCTATAACCGCGGAATGGAACTCGACGACAGCGTGCTCGAGTTCGCGGGCTGGCGCTACGCTCGTCAGGTGATGCACGGCGTTTACGTTCGGATGGCGGTCTTGGATTTTCTCGTAAACGGTCAGGGGTAGGCTGCGTATGCTCGTTCGCGGTGGGCGCCTGGTCGATCCATCCGTTCCGTTCGACGGTCTTCGCGATCTTCGCATCGATGCCGGGATCGTCGTTGAAATCGGCGAGCATCTCCAACCGCGCGAGGGCGAAGCGACGTTCGACGCGAGCGGCGCGATCGTCGCACCGGGCTGCATCGATATGCACGTGCATCTGCGCGAACCCGGCTTCCCGCACAAAGAGACGATCGAAAGCGGAACGACGGCGGCGATCCGCGGCGGATTCACCGCAATCGCGTGCATGCCGAATACCAACCCCGCGCTCGATACCGACCGGACCATCGAACAACTCATCGGCGAACTGCGCCGGCGCGCTCGCTCGCGCGTCTATCCCATCGCGGCAATCACGCTCGGCCGGCGAGGCGAAGAGCCGTGCGACTTCCCGAGCCTAGCTCGCGCCGGTGCGGTCGCTTTTTCGGACGACGGCAATACGGTCATGAACGCGCGCGTGCTACGCGATGCGGCCCACGCAGCCGCCGATATTCCGGGCGTATTCATATCGCATTGCGAAGACGAGCATCTCAAAGGCGATGCGGTGATGCATGAGGGGCACGTCTCGCGCGCCCTGGGCGTACGCGGAAGCCCGGCGCTCGCCGAGGACGTCATCGTCGCTCGCGATTTGGCCATCGGGATCGAGGCCGGCAAGCCGTGGCACATCGCTCACCTCTCGACGCACGGCTCCATCGAACACTTGCAGCACGCCAGAGCCCACGGTGGGCTCGCAACCTGCGAGGTGACGCCGCATCATCTCACGTTCACCGACGAGGCGGTGCGAGAGCGCGGAGCCGGAGCGAAGGTCAATCCCCCGCTGCGCGACGACGTGGACGCCCGCGCGCTGCGCGATGCCGTCAGGGACGGCGTAATCGACGCCTTCGCCACCGATCACGCTCCACATACCGACGCAGAAAAAAGCGGCGACCTAAGCCACGCATCCGTCGGTTTTACGGGGTTGGAGATTGCGCTTGGCGCCTATGCGCTCGCACTGCCGGACCTCTCGTTACTGCGATTCGTGGCGCTCCTCTCCACGAATCCGGCGCGCATCCTCGGCGTTCCCGGCGGATCGATACAGGTGGGCGATGCCGCCGACATCACGATTTTCGCCGATCGCTACTGGGTCGTCGATACGTCGACCTTCGCTTCGAAAGGCCGCTCGACGCCGTTTGCCGGCTGCACGCTTCCGCGGATGGTGCTCGCCACCATCGTCGCCGGAGAACTCGTGTACGATCGTCGCGCCCTTTAGCGCAACCTGCTAGTGACGTAGCAGCGGGGTCTGCACCAACCCGTTGATCACGAACTGCACCGCGAGAGCTGCGAGAATGATACCCAGCACGCGCGTGACGACGTGCGTGCCCGTGGTGCCGATCCGGTGCATGAAGCGCGCCGCGCCGCGCATGCAGAGCCACGTAATCGCCAGCGCGCTCGCGTAAGCGAGGAAGACCATCACCAAACGCACGGGCTCGGCGTGCGAAAGATTGACCAGCAGCATCACGGTCGCGATCGTTCCCGGCCCGGAGATCATCGGTATGGCGAGCGGAAAGACCGCCGGGTTCTCGCCGGCTTGCGCGGCGCGCTCCTCTTCGCCGGTGCTCCGAGCGCCGGTCGGGCGCGCGAACAACATATCGATCGCGATGAGAAACAAGAGGATCCCGCCGGCGATCGTAAACGCCGGGAGCGTGATGCCGAGATAACCCAGCACCGCGGGGCCCACGACCCCCATCGCCAACATCACCACCGCGGCGACCAGCACCGCCTGATCGACGATGCGCCCGCGACGGCTGGGCGCGATATTCGCCGTCGTCGTCAGGGTAAGCGGAATCATGCCGATCGGATCGATGATCGTCAGGGCAGTAGCGAACGCGGTCGCTGCGAAATGCCAGTCCATGGTTGGTCGCCGTTATTTCCAGGGGCGGACGGTCCCTTCGGCTAACCGTCGGTACTTTGAGATGGCAACCCCCGCAGCGCTCTTTCTTGCAGACGGCTCCCGCTTCGACGGGCAAGGACTCGGCTATCACGGCATCGCCCTGGGCGAAGCCGTTTTCTATACCGGCATGACCGGTTACGAAGAGGCGATGACCGATCCGTCGTACGCCGGCCAGATCCTCACCTTCACGTATCCCTTGATCGGGAACTACGGCATTTCGGGGAGCGCCGCGCAATACTCGCGCGCGTGCGTAGCCGGTGCGGTCATCAAGCAGATCTCCTACCATCCCTCGCACCACCTTTCCAAGCAAACGCTGCCGGAGTGGCTCGACGAGCAGCGGATCCCGACTCTGGTCGGCGCGGACACGCGCGCGATCACGATCGCACTGCGCGAGCACGGCACGATTTGGGCGGCCCTAGCGGTCGGCGAGCAGGCCTTGGAACGAGCCGAGCGCACGCTGACGGATTTCGTGCGCACGGCGACGACCGACGGCCTGGTCGCCGGCGTCGCAACGCCCACCCCGTACCTCGAAGGGGCTCCGGGCGGGCCGCGTATCACCCTTGTCGACTGCGGGGTGAAACGGGCCATCCTGCGCGATCTCACGGCGCTAGGCGCGCAGGTGACGGTGCAGCCCTACGATGCATCGCCCGAAATGCTTCTCGCGAACGATCCGGCAGCGATCTTTATTTCGCCCGGCCCCGGCGACCCGACCGATCTGCCGCAGACCATCGCTACGCTGCGCGCACTCGTCGGCCGCGTGCCGCTCTTCGGCGTCTGTCTGGGCCATCAATTGCTCGCGCTCGCGCTGGGCGCTGCAACGTTCAAGCTTCCGTACGGTCATCGTGGAGGAAACCAACCGGTCAAAGACCTGATCCGCAATGAAGTGCTCGTCACGGCGCACAATCACGGGTACGCCGTCGATGCGGCCACGCTAGGAGGCGATCTCGTGGCAACGATGACGAACCTCAACGACGGCACGAACGAAGGTTTTTGCCACCGCGCGCTCCCGATCGCCGCGGTGCAGTTTCACCCGGAGGCCTCGCCCGGACCCTCGGATGCGCGCCACCTGTTCGCGCAGTGGTTTGCGAGCGCGGGGATTCCCGTCGCAACGCTCACCCCGGCTCCATGACGCCTCGCTCGCGGGCGTGGATCGCGGCGGCGATTGCCGCGCTGGTCATCGCATGCGTGGGGCCGGCGGCCCGAGCCCAGTCGCTGCAACGACTGACGATCACCCAGTTCACACTGGCATCGGATACCGCAACGCCCACGCTTGAAGTGCCGTTCCATCTCCTGATCGTCGTCCGCGTCCGCGAACGGATCGCCGAACTCGATACGCTCGATCTGCCGGTCCTTACGTCGCTGGAGTTGTTGGGTGACGAACGCCATCTCTCGAGCGATGCATCCGGAACGCTCTACCGCGAAACCATTACCGTGGTCGCCCACCACACGGGATCGATCGCAATCGATCCCGCCACCCTGGACGCCATCGACGCGCGCGACGGCAAAGCGAAGCGCTACTTTTCAAACCGGCTCACGCTCACGGTTCGCGGCGGAGCGCTCGCACCGCTACGGAGCGGCGCCGCGGCGATCCTCGCCGGAGTCGTGTTCGTCCTGCGCGTAGCGGTGGTGCTGGCGGGCCTTCTCTGCGCCGCTGCGATCGTCGTGCTGCTATTTCGGCGCAGGAACGTGCCCGCACCGGTCGCAGCGCAGCCGGCCGTGCACCGATTGGAACCACCGCGCGATCCGCGCGACGACCTGCGCGACGCGCTCGTGGTGCTGCGCGCCGAACCGACGCGCGCCAACGCCCTGCTCGCGCGGACGCACGTGCGAGCCACCGTCGGCGCGACCGATGATGAAACCCTCGCGGACGTGCTCGCGCGAGCCGCCTGCGACGACCCCGCGATGGCGCTGGTTTTACGCAATCTCGAGCGCGCCGCATTCACGTACGATGCCGATCTGCAGGCGGCGATCGCCGCAGCCGTGGATTCTCTGGAGCACGCAATCACATGAACGACCCGAAGCCCTCCGACCTCGCACGCGCGCTCTCGCAGACCATCGTCGGGCAACACGATGCGGTCGAAGCGCTGTTGCTCGCGCTAATCGCGAACGGGCACGTGCTGCTCGAAGGCCCGCCCGGATTAGCCAAAACCCTCGCCTGCCGGAGCTTGGCGGCCGCTCTGGACGGCGCGTTCAAACGCATCCAATTTACGCCCGATCTGCTGCCCAGCGATATTATCGGAACGCGGATCTTCGACCAGCGCGACGCGACGTTCTCAACGGTTCTCGGGCCGATCTTCGCCAACGTCGTCCTCGCCGACGAAATCAATCGCGCTCCCGCCAAGGTGCAATCCGCGCTGTTGGAGGCGATGCAAGAACGCCAGGTTACGATCGGTCTGCAGACCCACGCACTTCCCGACCCGTTCATCGTCATGGCAACGATGAATCCGCTCGACGCCGAAGGAACGTATGCTTTGCCGGTGGCGCAGATGGACCGTTTTCTCGCCAAGATCGACGTCGGATATCCCTCGCGTAGCGAAGAACTCGCGATCTTGGATCGCTTCGCCGTTGCCGATACGCAGCCGCTCCACTCGGTCGCTACGCTGGCCGACGTCCAAGGGTGGCGCGCGCAATCCCATCGCGTGCATTTAGAAGAGCCGCTTAAACGGTACATCGTCGATATCGTTCTGGCGACGCGCGAAACCCAACACGATGCGATCGATTATGGCGCCAGCCCGCGCGCCACCCTCGCCATCGCCAACCTCGCTCGTGCCAAAGCCATGCTGGACGGTCGCGACTATGCGGTCCCCGATGACGTTCGCGCCGTCGCAAAGCTCGCATTACGCCATCGCATCGGATTCAATTATCGCTTGACGACGGCTAACATCAGCGCCGATCGCGTCATCGACGATCTGATCGCAGCGGTTCCGGTACCGTAATCATGTATCGCCCGAAGGCCTTTCAAGTGGACGATCCGGCGATGCTCTATCGCTTTATTGCCGAGCATCCGCTCTCGACGTTCGTGACGACCGACGAACTGGGGACGATCGCAACCTCCCAGCTACCGCTTCTCCGAAGCGAACGAGACGGCGCAACGACGCTGATCGGACACCTGGCGCGTGCCAATCCGCAATGGCAGCAGAACCCACATCCCGGTGCGCAGGCGGTCGCGCTTTTCGTCGCGGCACGAGCGTACATCAGCCCGGCGTGGTACGCCTCGGCGCGCGAACATGGCCGAGTCGTCCCGACGTTCGATTACATCGCGGTCGAGGCGCGGGGCAGCGTACGATTCGTGCACGACGAACCGACGTTGCTCGCGTTCGTGAGCGCGTTGACTGCGCAAGAAGAAGCGCGCATCGGCGGCGTGTGGTCGCCTCGGACGCTCGCACAGGATTTCCTCTCCTCACAACTACGGGCGATCGTCGGCGTGGAGCTACAGGTTTCGCAGATCGTCGGAAGCTTCAAACTGAGTCAAAATCGTTCGCACGACGATATCGCAGGCGTCGTCGCGGGATTGCATGCCCTCGGAAACCCGCAGTCGCATTGCATGGCCGATCTGATTGCCTCGTCCGAGCCGCCCCGCGAGCCTCGCCCATGACGCTGCGCGAGGCGCTGTTGCGCGGCCGGCGCAGGCCCCGTGCCTGGGGTTCCGGGTCGCCCACCACCTATCGTGGCGATGGGTACGAGTTCGTCGAGCTACGCTCGTACGTTCCCGGCGACGACGTTCGGCGCATCGATTGGGCGGCGACCGCGCGAGCCGGCGCATTGCAGACCCGCGTCATTCTCGAAGACGTCGCGCTCACGCTTGCAGCGATCGTCGACGACTCCGGTTCGATGCAGGTCGGGCGGCAGCGCCGTCTGATCGACGCAGCGGAGGACGCCCTCGAGCTGTGGCTGGAGAGCGCGCTTTCCGACGACCGTGTGATGCGCGTCGGCCCCGATGTGGTCGTGCCGAGGCAGGGACTGCGCGGGCGGCAAGCCGCGCGCATCGCGAAAGCCCCGCTCGATGTCGCCTTCGATCTGCGCTCCTGCCTCGAAACGGCGCACGCGGCGCTCCCGCGCGGAAGCGCCTTGCTCGCGATCTCCGATTGGCACGATGCCGAACGTCCGGAGGTCGCGCGTCTTCTGGCCGAACTCGGGCGCCGCTTCGATTGCACGGCGCTGGTCGCGCGCGATCCGTGGTACGACGACTTCCCGCCGCGAGGGTTCACGACGTTTCGCGGGACCGAAGGCGGGAGTCTAGCCGTCTTTGTGGGCGCACGCGAGCGAGTGCGCTACGTCCGCGCAGTGCAAGAGCGCGAGGCGCGCATCGTTCGCAGCCTCGACGAAGCGCGCTGGCGCGTGGGCATCTTGCACGAATCGGACGGCGCCGCGGCGCTCGCCGGCGCGTTCGGCATTCCTCACCTCCGCCGGGAGCGTGTGGGATGAGCTTCGATCATCCGTGGCGTCTGCTTCCCGCGCTGCTCCTGGCTGCGGCGGTGCTGTGGTTGTTGCAGCGCGCGCAGCGACGCGAGCATGCGAACGCGCTCGCCTATAGCAATATCGAGTTTCTCACCGTGGCGTTACAACCACGGGCATGGATTCCCCGGGCGATGCGTGCGGCCACGATCGCAGGCTTGCTGTTGTTGGCGATTGCCGCCGCGGGACCACGCGTGGTTTTACCCGTCCCCGTGCACGACGGATACGCATTCATCTGCATCGATACGTCCGGATCCATGCAATCGACCGACGTGATCCCCAATCGGGCTCAGGCCGCCAAGGCCGCCGCGCGCGCCTTCATCCAGCAAGCCGCGGCGGGCACACATGTCGGCGTCATCGCGTTCTCTACCGCCGCGAGCATCGTGCAACCGTTAACGACCGACCATACGCAAGCAATTCGCGCTCTCGCGGATGTCCCCGAACCCAACGGGGCGACCGCGATCGGCGACGCGCTGCGCTTGGCCGCGCAAGCGATGCCCGCCGCCGGCCACCGAGCGATCGTCCTGATCACCGACGGCGTCAATAACACCGGCACCGATCCGGCCGCGATGGCGCAATGGCTCGGCGCGCACCACATTCCCGTGTACACGGTGGGCATCGGAACCAACAGCGGGAGCCTGATCCCCGGCACCATGCAGCCCGCCACCATCGACGAAGGCGCGTTGCGCGCGTATGCGAACGAAAGCGGCGGTGCGTACGCTCGGGCCGAGGGAGCCGCGCAGCTCGAACGCGTGTTGGCACGGCTCGGGCGAGTCGTGTCGTTGGAGAACAAGCCGCTCGACGTAGCGATCCCGGTTGCACTTCTTGGAGGAGCCACGATCGTTCTGGTTCTGCTTGCATTCATCGGTCTCGGGAGGCTCCCATGACGGATATCGAATCCAGTCGCCACACGTACGAGCGCGAGGCGCTCCTCGAAGAGACGCTCGCGTCCGATCCGATCGTCCAATTGCAACGCTGGCTCGATGAAGCATACGCGAAAGCCGGTCTCGACGAACCGAACGCGATGTGCGTCGCTACCGTTGCGGCGACCGGACGTCCGTCGAACCGCATGGTGCTCCTGCGCGGGCTCGACGAACGGGGGCTCGTTTTCTACACCTCATATCTGAGTCGCAAGGCGCGCGAGATCGATGCGAACCCCTATGCGGCCGCGACGTTCTTCTGGGCGCAGCTCGAACGGCAAGTGCGGGTAGAAGGTGCGATCGCCGCGCTTCCCGAGGACGAATCCGATGCCTACTTCGCAACCCGTCCGCGCGGTCACCGCCTCTCGGCGTGGGCCTCCGAACAGAGCGAGACCATCGACCGCCGCGAGACGCTGGAGGAGCGCATGGCGCATTTTGACGCGCGTTTCGAAGGCGAAGAGGTACCGCGTCCGCATTCCTGGGGCGGATACCTGATCGTTCCCGATGCGCTCGAGTTTTGGCAGGGTCGTCGCAATCGCATGCACGATCGCCTGCAGTATCGGCGCGACGGGCGCGCTTGGAGCCTGCACCGCCTCCAACCGTGACGAGCGTGCAAGCGTGTTTGATACGGATGTCGGTTCGGGAACGGTTGTGGCACGAAAGGAACACCTGATAATGACGTTCGAGAGTAGTTTTGAGACCGAGTTGTACCACGATCCGCTCGCTGCGGAATCCGCAGTGGAACGCTTGCACGCACTCGGTTACGCGCGAGAAGACATCAGTGTCATGATCGACGACAAAACCCGCGAGCGCGCGTTCGCCGCGCTAACCAACAGCAAGGGCAGCGAAGGCGCCGCGACCGGCGCGGCCGTCGGCGGCGTGCTCGGCGCCATCGTCGCCGGGATGACTGCAACCGGAAGCATCGCCGCGATCGTCGGGACGGGTGGGCTTGCAACCCCGCTGGTTGCCGGACCGCTTGCCGCAGCGCTGGTCGGCCTTGGAGCCGGCGGGGCAGCCGGCGGCGTCATCGGCGGACTGGTCGGCCTCGGAGTTGGCGAGCACCGCGCCAGAGAGTACGAGAAGGGTCTGCGCGACGGCGGCATCCTTATCGCCATCAAGCCCAAAGCCCACCACGACAAAGCCGAGATCCGATCGGCGTTCGGGAGCGAGCGTCTGCGCGATGCGCGCACCGGCGAGCTGGACGCTTCGGTCGATTATGCGGGGCAGATTCCCGGGAGCGAAGCCGGGCGCCGGCAACGCTGATTAGCGGAATGGCCGAACGCGGCGGTTCTGCGACGTTTCTCGTCCAGGACTCCGGCCGCGTTCGGGCCAATCCGTAGGCCCCAGCATGGCGCGCCGCAACATTATGGTCATCGGGTCTGGGCCGATCGTTATCGGTCAGGCCGCCGAATTCGATTATGCGGGCGTGCAAGCGTGCCGGGCCCTCCGCGAAGAAGGCCACCGCGTCGTTCTCGTCAACAGCAATCCGGCCACGATCATGACCGATCCCGAGGTGGCCGACGCGGTCTACCTCGAGCCGCTGACGGTTCGATCCGTCGAACAGATCATCGAGCGCGAGCGGCCGGATGCACTGCTTCCCACCCTCGGCGGCCAGACCGGTTTGAATTTAGCCGTCGAACTCGCCCGGGCCGGCGTTCTCGAGCGGTATAACGTCGAATTACTCGGCACGCCCCTCGACACGATCGAACTCGCCGAAGACCGCGAGCGCTTCAAAGAGAAGATGATCGAAATCGGAGAGCCCGTAGCGCAAAGCGCGATCGTGACGACCATCGACGAAGGGCTCGCGTTCGCGCAGGAGATCGGCTACCCGCTCGTGGTTCGTCCCGCGTACACGCTGGGTGGAACCGGCGGCGGGGTCGTCTATTCGGAAGAAGAGCTCCGCGAACGTCTCGATGCAGGGCTCAACGCGAGCCTCATCCACCAAGTATTACTCGAAGTCTCGCTCCTGGGCTGGAAAGAGATCGAGTACGAAGTGCTGCGCGACTCGGCAAACAATTGCATCATCGTCTGCAATATGGAGAACATCGATCCGGTCGGCGTGCATACCGGCGACTCGATCGTGGTCGCGCCGTCGCAGACGCTCTCCGACGTCGAGTACCAAATGCTGCGGACTTCGAGCTTGAACGTCATCCGCGCGCTCAACGTGCAGGGCGGCTGCAACATTCAATTCGCGTTGCATCCCGATCGTAGCGAGTACGCGATCATCGAAGTCAATCCGCGCGTCTCCCGCAGTTCCGCACTAGCATCGAAAGCAACCGGGTATCCGATCGCCAAGATCTCCACCCGGATCGCGCTCGGGCAAACGCTGGACACGATCCCGAACCCGGTAACGGGCGTTACGACGGCGGCCTACGAGCCGACGCTCGATTACGTGGTGGTCAAGATTCCACGCTGGCCGTTCGACAAATTCCCGCTGGCGGATACGCATCTCGGAACGCAGATGAAATCGACGGGCGAAGCGATGGGAATCGGGCGGACGTTTCGCGCCGCGATGCTCAAGGCGCTGCGCGGCTTGGATCTCAAACGCGATACGCTCACCGGCGCGGGATTCGAGGCGTGGAGCGCATCGGAGCTCGAGGCGATCGTCGTCAAACCGACGCACGACCGGCTGTTCGCCGTCTGCGAGCTACTCCGCCGCGCGTTGCAGGGCGGCGATTCGGATGAGACGCTCGCGGCCTGCATCGCGCACGTTCACGACCTGTGCGACATCGATGCATTTTGGCTCTATGAGTTCGCCGCGCTCGTCGCGCTCGAAGAGCGATTGCGCGCCGGCTCGAGCGATGCGGACATCGACGAGGCGTTCGTATGCGGATATTCGGCTCAGGCCATCGAGCAGCTCTGTCGCGACGGCAACGCCGTTGCCGCTCGCCGTACGGACGGCGCCTTTCGGATGGTCGACACGGCGGCCGCAGAGTTTCCCGCGCGCTCGCCCTACTATTATCTCTCGCGCGGCGAGACCGACGAGATGCGCCCAACGCCGGATCGCGCGGTCGTCGTCGTCGGCAGCGGGCCGATTCGCATCGGGCAAGGCATCGAATTCGATTACAGTTGCGTCCACGCGGCCTGGGCGCTCAAGGATGCCGGTTTCTCACCGGTCGTCGTCAACAACAACCCCGAGACCGTTTCGACCGATTTCGACGTCAGCGACGCGCTCGTCTTCGAGCCGCCCGGCGCCGATGAAGTCGAAGATGCATATCGCGCGACGAACGCGCTCGGCGTGATGCTCGCCTTCGGCGGACAGACGGCGATCAATCTCGCCGGGGAACTGAGCCGTCGCGGCGTGCGCATCATCGGCAGCGATCGCGCCAGCCTCGATATGGCCGAGGACCGAGAACAATTCGACGCCGCGCTGCAACGCCTGGGCGTCGCGCGGCCGGAAGGCAAGGCCGCGCGCAGCTTCCGCGAGGCGCGTGCGCACGCGCGCGAACTCGGGTTCCCGGTCTTGGTGCGACCGTCGTTCGTACTCGGCGGCCGCGGCATGGAGATCGTCTATAACGAAGGGCAACTCGCGTCGTATGCCGAGTCCGCCCCGCCGATTCTTCCCGACGCGCCGCTGCTCGTCGACAAATATCTGCGCGGTTTGGAAGTGGAAGTCGATGCGGTCTTCGACGGCGAGGACATCCTGATTCCCGGCATCTTCGAGCATCTCGAGCGCGCGGGCATCCATTCGGGAGACTCGATCAGCGTCTATCCGACCCAAACGATCGATGCGGCGATGGAGCAACGGATCCTCGGCGTCACCACCGCAATCGCCAAGGAGCTGCGCATTCGCGGGCTGATCAACATTCAGTTCGTCATTCACGAAGGGCAGCTCTACATCATCGAAGCCAATCCACGCGCGAGCCGCACGGTGCCGATCATCCAAAAAGCTACCGGCGTCAACCTGGTCGCGGCGGCAACCCGGATCGCGCTAGGAGAGAAGCTGCGCGATATGCCGTACGGGATCGGGCTACGCCCACGCACGCCGTACGTCGTCGTGAAAGTCCCGGTGTTCTCGTTCTCGAAGATGCGCGGCGTCGAAACGGTTTTGGGGCCCGAGATGAAATCGACCGGCGAGGTGCTGGGCATCGACGACAGCTTTGCCGGCGCCTTGCGCAAAGGTTTTATCGGCGCCGGGATCCGGCTCCCGGGCACGGGTGGGCGCATCTTGGTATCGATCGCCGACGAAGAAAAACATGCGGCGGTTCCCGTGCTTCGCCGATACGCGGACCTCGGGCATACGCTCGTTGCGACGGCCGGTACCCGCGACGTGCTCGAAGCGGCCGGCATCGCGAGCGAGGCGATCAACAAGATCGCGGACGGTTCGCCGCACGTTCTCGAACTGATCCATCAGCGCAAGGTCGATCTGGTGATCAATGACGCGCTCGGTCAACGAGAGCTCACCGATAATTACCGCATTCGGCGAGCCGCGGTCGAAGCGGGGATCGCCTGCCTGACGTCGCTCGACACCGCGAAAGCCTTGGTCACCGCGCTCGAAACCGTGCCGGGCGCGCCGCGGAGCCTGCAAGAGTATCGTAACGGAGCGCTATCGACGGGAGAGTTGCATGGATGAATCACAAGTGTACGTGCTTGGAGGGAACGCCAGCACGCTCGCGTTCGTCAACAGCTTTCGCCCGGACGGGAGCACGATCACCGCACGATTGGTCCCGCTTGCGTGGACGCCCGTCGGCGTCGCCGTCGGCGAAGGATGGCAAAACGTCGGCATCGCCAAAGACGGCCTGATCGACTGGGTCGATCGCACGTTCTTTCCCGAAGACGAGCGCTCGTTCATCGCGCCGGTGCGCGATATCGAACTCTTGACGCGCGTCGAATGGCATAGCGAATTGCCGGAGTCGCTGACCGATCGCAACGTGCTCAATATCGAGGACGTCCCGGATGAAGTCTCCGAGGGCCTGACCCATCCGCCGGTCGCCGTCGTGCAGTGTGCGGCGTGCCGGCGGTTATGCGTGCGCGACGATTTTGTGTGGAAAGAGAAACAACTCTGCGCGTGGGATTTCCACTCCACCGTGTTCGGTAAGCGCGGGCCTTGGCGCAACGGGCCATACGAACCACACCATTTTGAAACGCTCCCAACCTGCGCCTACGTCGCCGGCCCGATCCTCGCGGAAATGAATATCGAAGTGGTCGTCCTTACGAACGCCATCGATGAAGACGTCGCCCGTCGCATCGTCGAGGTGGTTCTCGGCGCCGACGCGACCCATTCGCACATGGCGGTTCGCACCGAGGGCGGGTTCACCGTGCTGCGCGAGAGCGCATGACCAATCGCGCGATCGCGCGTTTGTCGTTCCTCTTCGTGCTGCTCTTCCTCGCGTTGGCCGTGCGGCAGTTCTACGTGCAACTAATCGAAGGGCCGTCGATCGCCGCAAAACCGTACAACCCGCGTCACGCGCTGCTCGACGCCGGGCGCGGGCGCATCCTCGCAACGGATGGTACGGTGCTGGCCCAGACCGTCGGCAACAAGCGTGTCTACGCGCTCGGGCCCGCCCTCGCACAAACGCTCGGCTACGTTTCGGCGCGATACGGCACGAGCGGCCTCGAGGACGCGTACGATCGCGCGCTTTCGCCGACCGGCAGCACCGGCGATCCGGTCGCTCAATTCCAGGAGATCCTGGACGCCGTTCGAGGCAAACCGGCCAGAACCGGCGGAGCGGATGTGGTGACGACGATCGTTCCCGCCATCCAGCGCAAGCTGTACGATTTGCTGTCGCAACATGCGCGCGATGCCGGCGTGGTTCTCGATCCGCGCACGGGCGCCGTGCTCGCGATCGCCAGCATGCCGACGTTCGATCCCAACCACCTCAATGCGATTTTTCCGCAATTGACTACCGACACGAGCAGCCCGCTGCTCGATCGGGCGATCGACGGCCTCTACCCGCCCGGCTCGACGTTCAAGATGTTCACGGCGGGTGCGGCACTCGATTCCGGAACCGTTACGCCGCAGACGCGTTTCGAAGACCCTGGTTACCTGTACATCGGGAACTTCAAGCTGCATAACGACGAAAGCGAAGCGACCGGGTACGCCGACGTCACCACGGCCTTTGCGCTATCGAGCAACGTCGATTTCGCGCAGATCACGTTGAAGATGGGCCTCGATACGTTTTACGAATACCTCTCCAAATGGGGCATCGGCGATTCGCTGGACTTTCAACTGCCGGCTCAGCGCGATCGCGTGCCCCCCAAGGACTCGGTCGTGCCCGGCGAACTCGCCCAGATGGGGTTCGGCCAGGGCGCGCTCCTGATGACGCCGTTGCAGATGGCGCTCATCGCCTCGACGATTGCCAACGGCGGCAACGAGCCGCGTCCGTATATCGTGCGTCAAATCGTTCGCAATGGGACCGTCGCGAGCGTCTATAGCACCGGTACGCTTGCTTCGCCGATATCGGCGGATACCGCCGCCGAAGTGAAGAAGATGATGATTGCCGTGGTGCAACGGGGAACCGGTACCAGCGCGGCGCTGCCGGGTGTCACGGTGGCCGGCAAGACCGGTACTGCCACCAACCCGTTCGGCCGCGCGCACTCGTGGTTCGTCTGCTTCGCTCCGGCCGACCATCCGCGTGTGGCGGTGGCCATCGTCGTTGAAAACGGCGGGTACGGGGCGGCGGTGGCCGCGCCGATCGCCCGTGAAGTCCTGCGTACCGCTCTTGGAAGCATGAAGACATAGAACGTTGATCGAGCAACAGACCTTCAACAATCGCTACCGGCTCGACGGGAGACTGGGCGAAGGCGGCATGGCGACGGTCTATTGTGGGACCGATACGCTGCTGCGCCGGCGCGTCGCCGTGAAGGTGCTGCGTCCTCAATACGCCTCCGACGCCGAATTCGTACGGCGCTTCTATCAGGAGGCCGAATCCGCCGCGAAGCTCTCGCATCCGAATATCGTCAACACGTACGACGTCGGCCGCGAAGGCGACACGTACTACATCGTCATGGAACTCGTCGACGGATCGACGCTCGCGGAGATCATCACCTCAGACGGAAAACTACCCGAGCCGGTAGCGATCGATTACGCGGCGCAGATTTGCAACGGCCTCGCGTACGCCCACCGTCAAGGCTTGCTCCACCGCGACGTCAAGCCCGCGAATATCTTAGTGACGAAAGACGACGTGTGCAAGCTCTCCGATTTCGGCATCGCACGCGCGGTCTCGCAACATACGATGACGCTGACCAAGCCGGGCTTGGTGATGGGCAGCGTCTTTTACATCTCTCCCGAGCAGGCACAGGGACACGAGCTCCACGAGACCTCCGACCTCTACAGCGTGGGCGTCGTGCTCTACCAAATGCTCACGGGCAAGCTGCCCTTCACCGGAGAATCGCCCGTCACCGTCGCGCTCAAACACATCGGCGACCCGGTACCGACCCTGGATACGAAAGCGCTGGGCATTAGTCCGGCGCTCGCCGCAATCGTGAACAAGCTGCTGCAGAAACGGCCGGAGAATCGCTTCCAGTCGGCGAGCGACGTCGCGTCGGCTCTACGAGAGGCTCGCGAGCGCCCGAGCGTCGCCGCTTACACGCTGCAAAACGATGCTCCGACGCAACTCTTCGAAACGCAAAAGCCGCCGCCCCGACGCTCGCCGATGCCGGATCGCATGTACACGTCGATTAGCGAAGAAGAAGAGCGCCGCTCGAATCGCGGTTCCGGATTCGCGCTATGGCTGATCGTCGCCCTCGCCGTAGCCACCGCTGCCGGCTACTTTCTCTTCGGGCGTCCGTTACCGAATCTCGCGGCGAACGTCACGGTAGCGGATTACAGCGCGATGAGCGACGTGCAGGCCCAACAAGCCGTCGTCAATCTCGGCCTCGTCGCACGTTTTTTGAAGAGTCCGAGCGATAGCGTGCCCGCCAATCACGTCATTCGCCAAAACCCCGCGCCCGGTACCAAAGTTGACAAAAACAGCGTCGTCGAGCTGGTTATCAGCAACGGGTTGCCATTGGTCGGCTTGCGCGACGTGCGGAGTTTCTCGGCTAGCGACGCGCAACGCATCTTGCAGGACGATCGATTCAAGGTCAAAGTCCTTCGAAGGTTCGACAACGCGCCCAAGGACAGCGTGATCGATCAGCATCCCGCGCCCGGATCGCAGGTTCGCCGATCGTCGGTCATCACGCTGGTCGTATCGAACGGCCCCAAGCCGGTTGCGATGCCTAGTTTCGTGGGTATGAACGTTGACGACGCACAGGCATTGGCTCAGAAGCTCGGCATCACGATCGATCTATCGCAACGCGCGCCGGTCGCGGGCGTGGCACCCGACACCGTTGCGTCCCAGGATATCGCCGCCGGTCAACGGGTCGATCGAACGGCGGTCGTGCACGCTCTCGTCAGCACCGGAGACCCGAACACGACGCAGACGGCGCAAGTAGCCGTCCCGAGCGTCCAGGGATCGCCGTACAAACTCGCCATCCGTACGTTAACCGGCGACGGTTTTCGCGTCGCCGTGCAATTCACCATACAGAGCGCTGCGAACGGAACGATCGTCGCACAATCGCCCGATCCTCAAAGCCAGGCGATGCAAGGCTCGACCGTGAGCGTCACGCTATCGGTTCCGGGTGAAGTCCCGGATACCGAAGGGATGACCATCGATCAAGCGCACGACGCGTTGGCCGCGGCCGGATACAGCATCGGGACCATGACCTATACGTCGATCGAGGGGGCCAACGGGCACGTCGTGCGTACCGAGCCCGAGGTCGGCACGAACTTGGCACCGGGATCGTCCGTGACGCTGATCGTCAACGGGCCGTAGGTGCCTACCAAGCCGCTGCGGGTCCTCGGGATCGATCCGGCCTTGCGCGTCACCGGCTACGGCGCGATCGAGCGCGTCGGCGAGCGAATCGCACTCATCGAGGCCGGTATCGTCGCTCCGAACGTCGATCGTCCGTTGGAAGAGCGCCTGCGGGAGCTGCACGCCGGTATCGCCGACATCATCGCGCAAACGCGACCCGACGTGATCGTAATCGAAGAGCTCTACAGCACCTACAAGAACCCCACCACCGCGATCCTGATGGGGCACGCGCGAGGCGTCATGTGCCTGGCAGGTGCGCAAGCGCGCCTGCCGGTGTTCACGTTGGGTCACTCCTACGTCAAGCGCGCGCTGATCGGCTCCGGCAGCGCGCGTAAAGAGCAAGTCAACGCGATGGTCACGCGTTTGCTGCGGTTGCGCGTCGCGCCGAAGCCGAACGACGTCTCCGACGCCCTGGCGATCGCGCTCGCATATCTCAACAGCAGCGAGTTGCCGGCCGTATTGCGCATCCCGCCCGTGCCACGCCGCAGACGCGGATTTATCGGCTGATCCGTCGAAGGCCGCAAGGATGTTCTCTCGCATTAGCGGATCGCTGGTCGAGCGAGCCCACGAAACCGTCGTTCTGGACGTACATGGGCTGGGTTACGAAATCGTCCTCCCGCCATGCGTCGCCGAAAAGGTCGCCCAAGCTCCGGGAGAGCGCGTCGCGCTTGAAATCTTCTCCGTCCTGAATATGGATGGAAACAGCGGCCGCTTCACCTACTACGGATTCACCAATGCGATCGAGCGCGAGTTTTTCGAAGCGTTGTTGAGCGTGGCCTCGATCGGCCCCCGCTCCGCCGCGCGCGCCTTTTCGCAGCCGATGTCGTCGATTGCGAGCGCCATCGACCGAGGCGATCACGCGGCCCTCAAAACGCTCCCGGGCATCGGGCAGCAGAAGGCGCGCGACATCGTCGCGAAATTGCAGGGCAAGGTCGCGAAATTTCTGCTGATCCAAGATGCGCCCAGCGCCCCGACCGCAACGATACCCGGTTTCGCCGACGAGGCGCTCGCGGTGCTGCTCCAACTCGAGTACAAGCGTGGCGAAGCCGAATCGATGATTCGAGAAACGTTGGAGAGCGCGCCGGCGATCCGCGACTCCGAGACGCTCCTCGCCGAGATCTATCGCCAGAAAGCCCAGCGCAAGAGCGAATGACGGCACGCGATGCATGAGGATACGGCCCGCAAGCGTCTGATCGGTCCGGACGACGCGCAGGGACCCGAACGAATCGTCGATCCGACCGACACGCTCGAGGATGAAGTCTACGGCGCATCCCTTCGGCCGCGGTCGTTTGCCGACTACGTCGGGCAGGAGCGGGTCGTAGAGAATCTGCGAATTGCGATCGCCGCTGCATCCAAGCGTGGAGAACCGCTCGATCACATCTTATTCTTTGGGCCGCCGGGCTTAGGCAAGACGACGCTGGCCGGTTTGATTGCCAGGGAGATGGGCGCGAATTTTCGCCCCACCAGCGGGCCTACGCTCGAGAAACCGAAGGACCTCGTCGGCATCCTCACCTCGCTCGAAGATGGCGACGTGCTGTTCATCGACGAGATTCATCGCCTGGGACGCGTCGTGGAAGAATTTCTCTATCCCGCGATGGAGGATTATCAGATCGATTTCGTCGTCGATCGCGGCGCTTACGCCAAGACGCTCAAATTACCGCTCAAACAATTCACGCTCGTCGGAGCAACCACGCGCGCGGGGATGTTAACCGCGCCGTTACGCGAGCGCTTCGGCATCGTGCACCATCTCGATTACTACGCAGTGGAAGAATTGGAGCGGATCGTCACGCGCTCGGCCTCGGTGCTCAACGTGCCGATCGATGCCGCCGGCGCACACACCATCGCCGCGCGAAGCCGCGGGACGCCGCGCATTGCCAATCGCCTGCTGCGACGCGTTCGCGACTTCGCCGAAGTGCGGGCCGAGGGACGCATCGATGCGAGCGTTGCCGACGAGGCCCTGCGCCGCGAAGGCGTGGACGATCTGGGCCTGGACCGCCTGGATCGGGCGTTCTTGCGTACCATCGTGGAACAATACGGCGGCGGCCCGGTCGGCATGGGAGCGATCGCGGCGACACTCACCGAGGATGCCGAAACGCTCGAGGACGTCGTCGAACCCTACCTGCTCAAGCATGGATTCGTCGTGCGCACCGCCAGCGGGCGTAAAGCGACACCGGTTGCATACCGTCACCTCGGCACGCATTCGGACGCTCCCGAGCAAGGGCGCTTGTGGTGATTCCGCGCTCGCGTTTCCTTGCCGCCGCAGGTGCGGGGATGCTCGGGTTCGCAACGCGCGGTCGCGCGCGTGCGGGAGCGGCCGACGAATTCGACCCCGCTACCACAACCACGCGGCAAGCGTTACGCGTCTTGCTCGGGCGCGGCACGGCCGTCGTGCAAGGCCCCGATCGCTTCGCATTCAACGGACGCCCCTACCGCGGAACGTTTACGCAGACTCCGGATGGTTCGATCGTCAATCTGGTCGATCTCGAGGCCTATCTCTACAGCGTCGTCCCGCGCGAAATGTCGCCGGCGTGGCCGAGCGCGGCGATGCAAGCGCAAGCGATCTGCTCGCGTACCTACGTGTTGCAGCGGAGCAATCCGCGCCGCGCGTACGACGTCGTTCCCTCGGAACTCGATCAGGTTTACGGCGGATACGCTTCGGAATCACCCGCGGCGCGCGCGGCGGTCGACGCCACCGCCGGGTCGGTCCTGCGATACGCCGACGCGTTCGCCTACGCGCTCTACTCGTCGTGCTGCGGCGGCCACACCGAGGCATCGTCCGACGCTTGGAACGGGCCCTCATTCGCCTATCTGATGGGCGTTCCGTGCCCGTATTGCACGGCTTCGCCGTACTATCGCTGGCAGCGCACCCTTCCTTTAGCGACGGTGGCGAGCGCTTTTACCGCGCAACTCGCACCCATCGGCGCGTTGACCGACGTGCGCCTCGGCGCGATCGATCCGAGCGGCCGCGCCAAGACCGTCGAACTGGATGCCGGCGGCGCCTCGGAGTTCGTCATGGCCAGTCGCTTTCGGCTTTCCGTCGGCGCGCGCACGGTACCGAGCCTGTTGATCACGAAGATGGGCTTGATGAACGATTCCCCCGCCTCACCTGCCCAAGAGCCGGGAACGCTGGCCATTGCCGGCGGAGGCCTCGGGCACGGGGTCGGCCTGTGTCAATGGGGAGCGCTCGGCATGGCGCTGGCCGGGCATCGTGCGTCCGATATTCTCGCGTTCTATTTTCCAGGAACCACTATCGGACATGACTGACGACGAAAACGATAAGCGCTACGCCTTACGGCTACGCAAGTTCATCGACGTCGTCGTTGAAGATCCGCTCTCGGCCATGCTCTTTCGCGGCGCGGTTGCCGATATTTCGCCGACCGGGATGCGCGTGATCGTCGATCAGTATCTGCCGGTTGGAACCAAATATACGCTCACGATGAAACGTAGCCCATTCTTGCGGCTTCGCGGCCAAGTCCGATGGATCAAGGGCTTCAACGACGACACCTTTCAAGTCGGCATCCTGATCGTCGACGCCACCGACGACGACAGGAAACGTCTGACGAATTTCCTCGAGCTGGAGCACCAACGTCTATCGACCAGCTAGCCAGCGCCTACGATTTCGAACTTCCCGCCGACCTCATAGCCCAGCACCCCGCGGAACGACGCGATGCGAGTCGCCTGATGGTCGTCGGCGCAGCGCGCGTCGAACATCGCATCTTTCACGATTTACCGCAGCTGTTGCGCCGCGGCGATCTGTTGGTTCTAAACGAAACGCGCGTGATCGCCGCGCGCATCTTCGGCACGCGCGTCGTCCCCGAGGGGGCGGGCGGGCGCGTGGAATTGCTGCTCTTGCACCCCGCGGAGTCCATGCGCTACGATGCCGCCGCAACGCGCTGGGTCGCGCTCGCGCGCCCGGCGCGCCGGCTACGCGTGGGCGAACGCATCGCGTTCGAGGGTTTCGGCAGCGCCCGCGTGGAGCGCGAATTCGACGGGGGGATGCGCGAGGTCGCCTTCGATCTCGATCGGCCGTTCGAAGCATTTCTAGCTCAGGCGGGCCGGCTTCCGCTGCCGCCGTACATCAAGAACGATAGCGACGAAGCCCAAGCCCGCTACCAAACCGTCTTCGCGCGCACCCCGGGCAGCGTCGCCGCCCCAACCGCTTCGCTGCACTTCACGCCCGAGGTGCTGCAGGCGCTCGATACCGCCGGCGTCGAGATCGCCCGGCTCACGCTGGATGTCGGGATCGGAACCTTTCGGCCCATGCAGAGCGAGCGTATCGACGAACACGTGATGCATGCCGAGCGATTTCATATCCCGCCGGCAGCCGTCGACGCCATAGCGCAAGCGCGCCGCGAAGGCCGCAGGGTCGTTGCGGCGGGCACCACCGTGGTTCGCGCCCTGGAGGGAAGCGCGCGGGCCAACGGGCGCATCCTAGCGGGAGAACAGCAGACCGACATCTTCATCGCACCCGGCTTCCAATTTCAGGCCGTCGACGCCATGATCACCAATTTTCATTTACCGCGCTCGACGCTGCTGGTATTGGTGAGCGCCTTTGCCGGCCGCGAGCGGATCGCACGTGCTTATCGAACCGCCGTCCAAGAGCGCTACCGATTTTTCTCTTTCGGCGATGCGATGCTCCTGACGCGGGACTCTTGAACTCGATGTGGGTACTTTCAAAGCCGTGAACTACATAGCGTTTGCAAATCCGGGGCCTGCCGGCGTGCTCTACGTGGCCGAAGGGCCCGCACCCACGCCCGGCGCGGGCGAAGTCCTCATCAAAGTCGAGGCCGCCGGCGTCTGCCGCGCCGATACCCTCCAGCGGGCCGGTTCGTATCCGCCGCCGCCCGGCGCGTCGCCGGTCCTCGGCCTCGAGGTCTCGGGAACGATCGCCGCGTTAGGCGATGCCACCGACGGGCTACGGGCCGGCGATCGCGTCGTCGCGCTCTGCAACGGCGGAGGCTATGCCGAATACGTCGCCGTCCCGTACGGGCAAGTCTTGCCGCTGCCGTCCACCTGGTCGTTTATCGAAGGCGCCAGCCTCCCGGAAAACGCATTCACGGTCTTCGACAACGTCTTCACGCGGGCGCGCCTGCAGCCGGGCGAGACATTGCTCGTCCACGGGGGTTCGAGCGGCATCGGTACGACCGCTATCATGTTCGCACGCGCGCTTGGCTCCAACGCGATCGTCACCGTCGGAAGCGATGCGAAGGGCGCGGCCTGCATCGAGTACGGAGCGAACGCCGCAATCAACTACCGCGAACGCGATTTCGTCGCAGAAGTAGCGCGCCTTACCGACGGGCGCGGCGTCGATGCGATCCTCGACATCGTCGGCGGTGACTACATCGCGCGCGACATCGAATGCCTCGCCACCGATGGGCGTATCGCCTGCATCGCAACCGCGGGCGGCGCCAGCGCAACGATCGACATCGGCAAGCTGATGCGCAGACGCGGGACGATCATGGGCTCGAGCCTGCGAGCGCGCACGACGGCCGAGAAAGCCGCAATCGCTCGCTCACTTCGCGAGCGCATCTGGCCCCTGCTCGAAGCGCGCATGGCCATCGTACCGGCGATCGACTCACTCTATACGTTCGGCGAAGCCGCAAAAGCCCACGAGCGCATGGAGTCCAGTCGCCATATCGGCAAAATCGTGCTCGTGCCGGACGCATCCCAAGCGGACTGATCCGGGTCGCAAGAAGAAGACCACGCGCCTCCGAAGAGGCCGTGATACGTCATCGAACTAGAAGGGTAGAATCCTCGCATGAACGTTTATACACCACATAAATGGGAACTTTCGGGTCTTGCCGGCATCTCCGACGAGACGCTGCAGATCCATTTCGGCCTCTACGAAGGCTACGTCAAAAACACCAACCTGCTCAACGAGCGTATCGGCGAATTGCGCGCGGCCGGCAAAAACGTCGGCTCCGACCCCGCGTACGCCGAACTCGTGCGGAGGCTCGGTTGGGAGTACAACGGCATGCGTTTGCACGAATTGTACTTCGATAACATGACCAAGAGCCCGACCGAACTAAAATCCGGCAAACTCTACGACGCGCTCGGGGCGGCATACGGCAGCTTCGATGCGTGGAAGAAAGATTTCTCCGCCGTCGGCGCGATGCGCGGCATCGGCTGGGCGATCGCCTATATGGATCCGACCAACGGTCAAATCACCAACCATTGGATCACCGAACACGAGATGGGGCATCCCGCGGGATTCAAACCGATCGTGGTGCTGGACATTTGGGAGCACGCGTACTTCCGCGACTACAAACCGGCGGATCGTCCGAAGTACATCGAAGCGTTCCTTGCTAATACCGATTGGGCCGCCTGCGAAAAGCGCCTCGCGTAAGGTTCTTCGTTAGCCGCCGCCGGTGACGCGAGGGCGCCCCGGTGGTGTGGGGAAACGTTCGTCAGCGCGCATCCTGCGCGCTTCCTACTCCTACGTTTTTGTGCAACATTCAAAGGAAGTTCGACATCCTGTCGATTGCACAAAAATCGCAGGTTCCCCACACCACCGGGGCGCCCTCGCGTCACCGGCTATCTATATTCAATCAAATCACTGCGCAGCAGTAACGATGATTGTTTTGAAATCCGTGTACCAGACTAGGCCGGGGGGCGCGTCTTTTTGTTTTCTGACGTGTTTGCGCTCGGTGTAATCGATCGGAACCTTCGTTCCGGTTTTCGCCTTCGAATGCTGGGCGGCTAGCCGCGCGGCTTCCATCACGTCGTCGTCGTTCGGCTCGCGGCGATCGTCGCGTTGCACGATGACGTGAGCGCCCGGTATGCCTTGAGCGTGAAACCAGAGATCGCCGGGACGTGCCACTCGGAACGTCAGGTCGGCGTTCTCCGTCGGCGAGCGTCCCACCAAGATTCGGCTGCCGTTCGGCGTGCGCACTTCGAGCGGCGCGCGTTTGCGTTTCTTGGCGGCCTTCGCCGTGGTCGAACGATGCGGCTCGATTCCGGCTACGGCATCTTCGACATCCGAGAGATCCTCGTCGGCGGCGCGTTCGACTTCCCATGCCAGGGCTTCGATCGCTTCGCGTTGCGTCAGCAGCGAACGCTCGCGCTCGTCGAGATGCGGGAGCGACGCTCCCAGCTTCTTGTATTCGGAGAAGAGTTTTAACGCGCGTTCCTTGGCTTCGTCGCGCCCGGACTCGTCCAGTTCGTATAACGTGTTGTAGATCGTCTCTCCCTGCGTTCGCAGGGTTTCGCGGTCGATCGCTTTAGCGCGCTTTGCGGCGATCGTCGCCAACTCGCTTTCGGTGCGTTTCGCCCGATCGGCAAGGCGTTTTCGTAATGCGGCGCGGCGCGCGCCGGTTCGCGCGCGCTCGGCGCCGCCGGCGTTCGCGTTGCGCGC
The DNA here is from genome assembly GCA_035532835.1 of Candidatus Dormiibacterota bacterium. Taxonomy (NCBI): domain Bacteria; kingdom Bacillati; phylum Candidatus Dormiibacterota; species Candidatus Dormiibacterota bacterium. The sequence continues at coordinate 1,314 of DATKQG010000052.1, read as the reverse complement.
TTCGCCCAGCAGCGAGAGCAGCGAGGCCTCGCGCGGGCCGGGTTGCGCGTCTTCCAGGTTGGGGAGTTCCAGCACGTGCGCTTGCAGCAGCACGCCGTTACGGCGATAGGTGTAGAGCGGTTCGCGCATCGCGGCGTCGCTCTCGAAATAGGCGAGCGCATCCGGTTCGGCGAGGCCTGCGCCCGCTTGCGCGATCAACTTCGGTATCAACGAAGCCTGCGGCCTGGCTGGCGGCGGTTGGTAGGCCATGCCGGTTTGAATCGCGCGCGTGCCGTTCTGCGCGAGCGAGAACTCCTTGGCGGCGGTGACGATCGTTTCGCGCTTTGTGAGGATGACGTTCCCGAAGCGCGGCACCAACTCGATGTAGAGTTCGACTTCGTCGCCGACGCCGAAGCGCGACCTGGCTCCAAACGTCAAGCGGATCAACCGGTCGCCTTTGCGCGCTTTTGCGCCCAGGAGCGCCATGCCGCGGAGCGTGACGCCCAAGGCGCGTATGAAGCCGGGCTCGGCAGCGATCGGCAGCTCTCCGTCTTCTACGGTGACCACGGGCGGGGTGCCGAAGATATCGATGCAGAGCAGCGTCGTCTGGCCGCGATTCCAGAGGGCGATCGCGGTGCGCTTGTCGGGCAGGAGCCCGACGTCTCGTACTTTCGCGCCGCGGAAGCGTTGCTCGATCTCGAATGCGAGCCGCCGAATTAAAACCCAGTCCGTCACCATGCCAGCGGCATGATTCGCACGTCTTGGTGAAATACTCTCTGCTGTATGATCCGCATCGCAGCCTCTATCCTCATCGTGGCGTCCGTGTTGGCATTAGGTGCCTGTTCCTCAGGTGTTGCCGGACCTGCCGGATGGAAGAAGACGGGGCCGGGAGTGTGGACGAGCCCAACAGGCGAGCGGTACGCCTACGTTTCGCGCAAATTCGATGGAACCATCAGCGATCTGGCCTCGCAGGTCGCAACCGATATGGAACTCTCGCACCGGGGAGCGCGGCTGTTGCGCAGCGATCCGATCGCCGCGTGCCCGGCTCAAGCGGCCATCGCGACGTTCGTGCAAGGGACGACCACGATCGAGCAAGCCTTCGGCGTCATCGACAACCGGAGTATTACGATCGCGTATTCGCGGCCGAGCGGCGCGCCCGAGGCCGCGGCAGCAACGGCGGCGATGGAACACACGCTCTGCGCGGCGCCGCTGTAAGCTTCGGCCCTACCGCTTTGCCGCCGCAAAGCGGTCGCGCAGTTCGCGTTTGAGGACTTTGCCGCTCGGGCCCAGCGGCATCGCTTCGATGAAGTGGACGTGACGCGGATATTTATATTT
>DATKQG010000051.1 GCA_035532835.1 Candidatus Dormiibacterota bacterium | reverse complement strand
ATCAGGCTCACGATGGTCGTCATCAGGATCGGCCGCAAACGTACCGGCCCCGCATAGAGAATCGCATCTCGCCGGGAGAGGCCTTCCTTTCGTTTCCGGATGACGAGGTCCAAGAGCAGAATCGCATTGCTGACGGCCATGCCGTTGGCGACGACGATTCCGAGAATGGAGACGGTTGAAAAGCTCTGGTGCGCGAGCAGTAATCCGCCGAACATGCCGAGCAACTGGAGCGGAATCGCCAGCAGCATCACGAGCGGCTGTACGACCGACCGGAACTGCACGACGAGCAGGAGGAAGACGAAGAGTAGCGCGATCTCCATCGCGCTCAGCAACCGGTTGAAGCTCTGCGTCATCTCGGTCATATCGCCGCGCATCTCCATTCCATAACCTTGCGGAAATGGAACGGCGGCCATGCCGCGGGAGAGAATGTCCATGTCAAGGTCCATCTCGCCGGGTCCGCCTCGCCGGTAGAATCCGAGGACCGAGACGCTGGGCCGCAAATCGTCGTCCTCGATCATCGTTGGACCGACGTTTCGTTTCACGCGGGCTATAGCGGCGAGCGGTACCACCTGCCCATCCTGCCCGACGATCTGTACGGATGAGATATCCCCGGTAAGATTACGCTGGTCCCGTGCATATCGGACCAGGATCGTATCGTGGCGGACGTTCTGCGGGTTGAAATACTCGGTCGTCAGGCCGCCTCGCAGCGCGTAGTACGCCTGCATCTGGACTTCTTGCGGGGTCAGACCCGCTTGCGATGCTCTCGTGCGGTCGACGTTGATGTCGACTTCCGGTTGCGTGTCGGCGGAACTCGTGGAGACCTCGTACAGTCCCGGAATCTTCCGCGCCTGGTTTGCGACCGCGCGCGCCAAGGAGTAGAGCTCTGTGCGATCCGGGCCGTACAACAGCATTTCAACCGGTGCATCGTTGCTGGCCATAACGTCGGCGCCCATCTCCTTGAGTTCGAGCCGCCGAATGCCCGGAATCGTCGTTTCGGCCTGTCGATAGACGCCATCCATGATCTGCCAAATCGAGCGGCGGCGGTCTTCCTTCGGCTTAAACGTAATCATATACGACGCATCGTTCACGCCGTTCATCGCCGTTCCGGTGAAGTAGTCGCTGCCGTTGTCCTCGCCGACTTCGGCCGACACTCTCTGTACGTCGGGCTGATGGAGTAGCAGCGATTCGAATCGCCGGCTCGCGGCGTTGGTTGCCTCGAATGAGGTGCCGGGCGCCATTTCAAGAAAAGCATAGGCCTGCCCGGTGTCTGCAAGCGGCATCATTTCCTGGCCGATAAACGGCAGTAATGAAATGCCGACATACGTGAGGATCGCCGCACCGGCTAACACGACCCAGCGATTATCTAGGCTCCACGCGAGGCCGCGTCGATACGATGTATCGAGGCGAGCGAGAGCGTTGTGTGCGGGGCGCAAGATGCGGATCACCCACGCATCGAATTGCGAGCGTACGTGAGAGCGCGATTCCGGGCGTTGGAACAGGAAGGCGGCGAGAAGCGGTGTGAGCGTCACGGAGACGATGAGCGAGGCCACAAGCGCAAAGACGATCGGCCATACTAAGCCTACAAACATGATCTGCGTGATCCCGCCGCTCATCAACAGCGGCACGACCGCGAGCGCCATCACGCCGGTTGCCGCCGCGATCGGCACGATCACTTCCATCGTCCCGTCGATCGCCGCCCGCACCGGCGAATGCCCTTCGTCGAGTTTCCTGTGTACGGAGTGAATGACGACGATCGAGTCGTCTACGAGTCCGCCGATCGCGAGAAGAAGCCCGATGAGGGTGGAGCTGTTGATCGAGAAGTCCATCGGGACGAAAAGCAATACCGCCAGGGAGAGGCACGTCGGAATTGAGGTCATCACGATAAACGTCGCGCTGACATCCTCGAGGAAAATCAACAGCACGACCCCCGCGAGGAAGACGCTGACGATCAGCTCCTCCAGCATGTTGCGCGTGAGATCTTGGACGAAGCGCGAGTTATCGTACGCGCGCGAAAAATGCACGCCCGGGTGATTGGCTTCAATCTGCGCAATCCGTTGCATGACGGCGGCGATGACCTGCGGCGAACTCGCATCCGGGTTTTCAACCACGGAGAGTTCGACCGCACCCTTGCCGTTGAAGCGATAGGTATTGCGTACCTCCGCCGGGCCGTCTTTAACCGACGCGACGTTGCGAAGATAGATGGTCCGGCCGTCGGCCGTCGCGATCGGATAGGCCAGCATGCTCGAGGCTGAGGCCGCCCGCTGGTCGACGCGAACCGGCGTTTCATACGCGCCTCCGGTCACGACGCCACCCGACCGGCTCACGTTCTGTGCGTCGATCGCGTCGCGTACGTTCAAGATGGATAGGCGGTTCGCCGCAAGCGCGTCGCGATTGACGTCGACCGTAATCTGCCGTGCGAGGCCGCCGAAGGGGAAGGCGACTTGAACGCCCGGCACCCCTTTTATGGCATTGACCACATCGTTGGCGACGAATTGGCGCAGGTGCACGGGATCCCAACCGGGGGCCGTAATCGCGAGTTGTAGTGCCGGTATGTTGAGCGGATCCACCGGAACCACATAGCTGGGCTTGAGATTCGCCCGGTCGTACGGTAGATCGCCCTGCGCCTGCGTTGCCAGTTGCTGCACGTCCACCAACGCGCGCTGCATGTTCGCACCATAGTGAAACTGCAACGTGACGATGGAGATGCCCGGCTGCGAATACGAACGAATATATCGTACGCCCTGCAGGTCGGTCATGCGCTCTTCGATCGGTTTGGTAAAGTACGTCTCGACTTCTTGTGGGGCGTAACCCGGGGTCATGGTAATGACGGAGATCAGCGGGCTTTGCACGTACGGCATCATGCGGGTCGGTAACAGAAAGAGCGCGGCCGCGACGGCGCCGATGACGACGGCGAGAAACGCCGCAAAGATAGCATACGGATTGCGTAGGGCCCACGCGGCAACGCTTCGTTCCGTTTCAATATGCTCGTTCGTCATGGCGCCGATCCCGTTATAGGCTGGCCTTCTTCGAGGCCGGATGCGCCGGTTACGACGACTTGCGAGCCTGGGCGCAGGTTCCCGGTAACTTGCGCCGTCGTTCCGTCGTCCGCGAGTACCGTTACCGCGACGCGATGCGCGTTGCCGTCGCGATCGACCCAGACGGCGCTGCTGACCCCGCCGACGACAGCGGCCGACGGTACCGAGAACGCGTGCGCGCTCGAAGAAGAACGCGGATGCAGGACGACGTTCACGAACCCGCCCGGCTGGTAAACGTCCCCGGCATTCGGGACGATCGACTCAACGATCGCGGTGTGCGTGTTCGAGTCGACGACGGGCGAAAATGAGGATACGGCGCTATGCACTACTCTACCGTCGCCCAACATCACGTCGACCGGCGTGCCGATTTCGATGCCGGCGAGTTCCTGTTGGGCCACTTGCGCTTGCACGCGAAGGCGGTTGACGACCGCCACCTGCAAGATCGGCGTTCCGGGCTGCACGTAGACGCCCGGATCGACCAGGCGCTTCATCACAACGGAGTCGCTTGGTACTATAACGTCCGCATAGCCGGCCAGGACGTTCTGGGTTTGCGCCCCCGCGGTAGCTTGCTCCACTTGCGCTTGCGCCGCGCGGGCCAAGGCTTTCGCTCCGGATACTTTTGCGACGGCCGAGCTATATGCCGATCTTGCCGTAGCGGCCTGCGCGCGTTCGTCCTGATATTCCTGAACCGAGACCGCACCGGCCTTGAGCAACGACCGCTCGCGTGAAAGCTCGGCACTCCAATACCGCACCTTTTCACGTTGCGCGGCCACGTCGGCCCGGCTCGAAACGACATCGTATTGAGCCGACGCACGCTGATCCGCTGCCGCACGCGCGGCCGCTTCCGCGGCCAGCGCATTGCTCTGCAATTCCGGTTCCTCAAGGCGGGCGACGACGTCCCCCGCCTTGAGGCGGTCGCCGGTGTACGCGTTGAAGTCCGCAAGGACACCGGCGGCACGTGCGACGACGTTCTGTACGAGATACGGCTGCACGCTCGCCGGCGCTTGAATCGAGGACGTACCGGTTTGCCCGCCCACGCGCGCGAAGGTTACCGGTATCGGAGCGACGCCGGCGGCGCCTTGCATGGAGGACATATTCGTCGAACTGGACCCGTAGCGTGATTGCGCGTACGCGAGGCCGAGAACCACGAGCGCTGCGATAACGACGGTTGCGATCGTAAGGGGACGGCGGTCGCGCCGGAGCACCAGCACACCGATGAAAAGAACGCCGATGAGTACGAAGATGCCATTCCGCCAGGCCGCGTCATCGGCACTCGCGTTCATGGTTGCCGTCGAATTGTTTGACGATCCCGGACCGACCACCAGACTCCTACGGGCAACTCCGGAAATGCCGCCGGAGAATTGTACTTGCAGGGTCCACGTTGTAGCCGTTCCGAGTTCGACTTGAAAGCGCCATCGATTGCTGCTACCGGTGACCCGAGAGGCAACGCCGCTTGGCCCGCTCATATTCATGGACGGCATCATCGTTGTGTAGCGAACCGTGGTGCCGTTCAACTCGGAAGCTTGCACCCCGGTCACGTCAACGGTAACGGTGCTCGAGCCGACGGTAGGCGGATCGGGCGAAATTGCGATGGAAACGCGAGCGCTGCCCAGTTGCGTTACGCTCGGAGAAGCAGATCCCCATGCCGTCGCAAGTGCCAGGATAGTTGGCAGTAAGGCCAATACGAAAATGCTTTTGCGGATCAAAACCCCATCCTCGGCAACTGGCAGTGAAATGCGAACGGTGCAATTGCCGGTAAGCTCAGAGCAATCGCGAGAATAGCTGAAAGGGCGATCGCAACGAGACGGCGACGACGAATGTTCGGTTGTGAATCTTCGGCCGGGCGGAGCAACGCGTGTAGCCGGCCGCGCATCGCATGCTGTTCGGCAAACGCCGCGCCGTGTGCTAACGACGGCGACGAACTCCGAGCCACGCGCAACAGGGCGGAGGCAAGGTCCGTCCGCTCGACATGCGCGAGTGCGGCATGGTCCGCGCAGAATTCTCGCGAGCAGCGGTAGATATCGATGAGCGTGCCGGTCGGTAACGGCAGCAGGTCGCTTAGGAAATAC
>DATKQG010000050.1 GCA_035532835.1 Candidatus Dormiibacterota bacterium | reverse complement strand
GCAGCGTCTTTTTCACGATACCTAACACTTCCGAGGCGAGCATTTCGTCCCTTCAAGCTGCATCAACCCGGGGTTGCGCTGTGTTGTAGGGGATGTGCTGACGTCGTCCCTGCGGCCGCGCGATCCCTTGGCAGCGCTGCCATTTCAATTAGGCGATGAATTTGTTGCGAGCCTCCGCGACGCGGTCGAGCTATCGGCACCCGCACTCTTCGTTGATCTGGTTCGGTGGGCGCAATCGCTCGTCGCCCATCGCGAATCGCCCGCAAGCGTCGACGCCGCCTTGCAGAGCATGCTCGATTCGCTCGGCACGTTATTGCCGCTCACCAATGCGGTTCGCGCGCGATCTATTTTGGAAGCGGCCCGCGGGGCCATCGCACGGCACTCGGAATCCGGCCCGGCAAGCGCGATCGACGCAGCCTCCCCGCGCGGTGCCGTTGCGGAGCGCATCCTGAACTTGCTGCTGGAGGGCGACGAGCAACGCGCGTCGCGCGAGTTGCTCTGCTGCGTTGCGAAGGGCACTAGCCAAGCCGAACTCTACGGCGAGATCATCACACCGTTGCTGCACGAAACGGGACGGCTTTGGGAGCACAATGCGATCGGCATCTCGGAGGAGCACGCGATTACCGCGGCGATCGAACGCTTCATGGCACATATCGCCGAATTACAAGCCCTTCGCCCGTTCCGTGAGTTCGCGGTTGTGAGCGCGTCGCTCGGAAGTTCCGCGCACGGAGTCGGCGCGCGCATGCTGGCGGACACGTTCGCGCTTGGCGGCTGGCACGCGACCTACTTAGGCGGAAACATTCCGCCGGAGGATCTACTGGATTACGTCGACCGCGTCTCCGTCGACGTGCTGGCGCTCTCGGCGACGCTCGCTCGCGATATTATTCCGGTCCGCAACTTCATCGCCGCACTCCTCGACCGTCCGGTCGCGCCGCTGGTGCTCGTGGGTGGGCGTGCGTTCACGTTAGATCCGACACTCTGGCAGCGTATCGGCGCGGACGGTTTCGCTGCAACGCCCTCGCTCGCGGTGGCTTTGGCCAACGAACTCGTGCACCAGACCGCGTGAGGGCGGCCGTTCGCTCCCACCCCGCGCACCGTTGGTTCATCCTCGGCACGGTGATGCTCGGCACGTTTATGGGCCCGCTCGACGGCTCGATCGCCAACGTGTCCATGCCCTCGATCGCGCACGCCTTCGGGCATAGCGTCGACGAAGCCGAATGGATCATCCTCGCGTATCTGCTCGTCACCGCGTCCACCCTGGTGCTCTTCGGACGCCTCGGCGATATGTTCGGGCAGAAGCGCATCTATCTCATCGGATTCGGTATCTTCGGCGTCGGTTCGCTCGCATGCGCGCTCGCGCCGACGCTCGAAGCGCTGATCGCGTTCCGCATCCTGCAAGGCTTGGGATCGGCGATGCTGGTTTCGTGCACGCAAGCCTTGATCGTCGACACGTTTCCCGGGCGCGATCGTGGGCGCGCAATCGGTTTGAACGGCGCGGCAGTTGCAGTCGGACTCTCCACCGGGCCCATCTTGGGCGGCGCCATTACCACCTACGGCGATTGGCGCTGGATTTTTTCGATCAACGTTCCGATTACCATCGTGGCGCTCGTTCTCGCGGTGCTCATCCTACCGTCGCCGCGACCGCACCCGCAGGTTTTCGATCCGCTCGGCGCATTGTGCTCGGTGGTGGGCCTCTTGAGCGCGTCGCTTGCAATTTCGCGCGGCGATATGTGGGGATGGACGTCGCTGCCCACGCTCGTCACCTTCGGGATTGCAGCCGTAAGCCTCGTCGCATTCATCGCGATCGAGCGACGCGTTAAAAGCCCGACGCTCGATCTGGAACTCTTCCGCAATCCGCTCTTCTCACTATCGACGATCGCCGCATTCGTCTATTTCACCGCGCAGTCCGGCGTTATTTTTATCGTTCCGCTCGCCGCGCAATTGGCGCTGGGCGCATCGCCGCTCAAAGCCGGCTTGATGCTCATTCCCCTTACCGTCCTGAACATCGTCCTAGCGCCGATCGCCGGATCGCTCTCGGACCGCATCCCGGCGCGCTACGTTTCAACCTTCGGCGCGCTGCTCGTTACTGCCGGATCGGTGATGTTAGCGCTGTTACCCGGGCACCCCAGCGTGTGGCAAATCGTCGTGGCGCTTAGCGTGACCGGGTGCGGCACGGCCGTCTTCACGCAGCCGAATAACAGCGCGATCATGGGCGCCGCACCGGCAAACCGCCGTGGCATCGCGGCGGGAACGCTGGCCACCGCGCGCACCACCGGGCAATTACTCGGCGTCGCGACCGCGGGCGCCGTGTACTTTGCCCGCGCCGCTCGTCTTGGGCCGCTCGCACATACGTTTGCGCCCGCGACATCCTACTTTGCAGGCGTCGCGGGCGTCATGATCGTGGTCGCGTTGATTTCGTACTCCCGCGGCGAGCCCGCGAGAATCCAGGCTTAGCGCTTTCTCGTCGTGGCGCGCTTGCGCTCGGCGGTCGTACGCGGGCGTTTTGTGGCCCCGTTACGCTGACGCATCGGGACCACGTTGCTCGCCCGCTTCGGCGCTTCGGCCCCGAGCGGAACGGGCGTGATGATGCGTTTTCCAAGCGCTTGCTGCAAGACTTCCGAGAGTTCCTCGACCGGCACGAACGTCATCGTGTCGCGCACTTCCTTGGGAATGTCGTCGAGATCCATCTCGTTGCGCTTCGGAAAGAGAATCTTGCTGATGCCCGCACGCTTCGCGCCGAGCACTTTCTCTTTCAGGCCGCCGATCGGGAGCACTTGGCCGGTGAGCGTGATCTCGCCGGTCATCGCCAGATTCGGATCGACTTTGAGGCCGGTCAGCATCGAGGTGATCGACGTCGCCATCGAGATACCCGCCGAGGGGCCATCCTTCGGCGTCGCACCGGCCGGCACGTGAATGTGCAGATCGTGCTTCGCGAAGAAGTCCTCCGGAATGCCGAGTTCGGCGGTACGCGAGCGTAAGAACGAGACCGCGGCTTGCGCGCTCTCCTTCATCACGTCGCCGAGCTGCCCCGTCAGCACCAGCTTGCCGGTACCCGGCATCGATTGCGTTTCGATGAAGAGGATGTCGCCTCCGACGGGCGTCCAGGCGAGGCCCGTCGCCACGCCGACCGATGCGACGCGCTTCTTGACTTCGTTGTAGAACCGCGGACGGCTCAAGTACTCGAGCAAGCTCTCGGGCTTAACGCGCGCCTTGAAGCGCGGCGCCTCCGCGATCTTGCGCGCGATCTTGCGGAAGACCGTGCCGATCTCGCGTTCCAAATTACGCACGCCGGCTTCCCGCGTGTAATCGGTGATAATCGCCCGTAAGGCCGCGTCGTTGATTTGGACCTGCGTCTCTTTGAGGCCGTTGGCCGTGCGCTGCTTCTTGACGAGGTAACGCTTGGCGATCTGCAGCTTTTCGAGTTCGGTATAGCCCGAGAGCTGGATGATCTCCATACGGTCGCGCAGCGCCGGCGAAATCGTGTCGAGCGAATTCGCGGTGCAGACGAACAGCACTTGCGAGAGATCGAACGGAAGATCGATGTAATGGTCGCGGAACGTCGAGTTCTGCTCCGGATCGAGCACTTCGAGCAACGCCGACTGCGGATCGCCGCGATAATCCGCGCCGACCTTATCGATTTCGTCGATCATCATGACGGGATTCTTCGTCCCGGCATCGCGCATCGCGCGGATGATCGTGCCCGGCATCGCGCCGATGTACGTGCGGCGATGCCCGCGGATCTCGGCTTCGTCGCGCACGCCGCCGACCGAAAGGCGCACGAACTTGCGTCCCATCGCACGCGCGATCGATTGCCCGAGCGAAGTTTTGCCTACGCCCGGCGGACCGACGAAGCACAGGATCGGCCCGCTGAGTTTCTTCTTCAGCTTACCGACGGCGAGGTACTCGATGATGCGGTCTTTGATCTTCTCCAGATCGTAGTGATCTTCGTCGAGGATCTCGCGCGCTTTCTTGATCTCGATGTGGTCGGTCGTATCTTTATCCCACGGTAATTGCACGAGCCAATCCAAATACGTGCGAATCACCGAATACTCGGGGCTCGCTTGCGGAACTTTGGAGAGACGCTCCAACTCGCGGTCGGCCGCCTTCTTGGCGTCCTCCGGCATCTTGGCTTCGTCGATTTTCTCGCGCAGTTCGTTGGTCTCGGCCTGCTGCGGATCGATCTCGCCCAGCTCTTCCTGAATCGCGCGCAATTGCTGACGCAGGTAGAACTCGCGCTGATTTTTCTCCATCTCGCGTTGGATATCGCCCTGAATCTTATGGCCGAGTTCGACGACCTCAAGCTCCTTGGTGAGCAACATCGTGAGCTTGCGCATGCGCTTGCCGGTGTTGCGCTCTTCGAGGAGCGCTTGGCGATCGGCTGTCTCCAGACGCATCGTCGACGCGACGAAGTACGTCAAGACGTTGGGATCGTTGATGTTCTGGACTTCCATCTCCATCTCGCGCGGTGCTTGCGGAAGATAGGAGAGGAGCTTTTGAAAGAGCCCGCCGAGATTGCGCTGCATCGCAAGCAGCTCTTCATTGTCGATCGTGATATCCGGTAATTCCGTATAGGACGCGACCATGTAGGGCTCGGTCTGCTCGAAGTCATCGATACGGAAAACCTGTTGCCCGGCTACGATACAGCGCAGCGTGCCGTCGGGCACTTTGAGCATCTTCTGAATGATGCCGATGGTACCGACGCGCTGAATATCGTCCGGCCCGGGATTCTCGATGTCGCGATCTTTGAGCACGGTCAAGCCGATCGGCTTGCCCTCGCGCAACGCTTCTTCAACGAGCTGAATGCCGGGCTTCTTCACGACCGCAAGCGGAATGACGGTGTTGGGGAACAGCACCGCTTCCTGGAGCGGCAGAATGCCGACTAAGCTGACCGGTACGATCTTCGATTCTCTTTTTTTCACGGGCATATGTTACGAATGAGTCCTTTTAACGATCAAGCGAATCTCGGTTCGCGTGGTCGGGAGGTAAGCTGTCGCTGCAATCGGGAGAGCGATCACGAGCACGCCAT
>DATKQG010000049.1 GCA_035532835.1 Candidatus Dormiibacterota bacterium | reverse complement strand
TGCCGCTGCCGATATCGACGAACGCAGCGTCGGCGTGACGCTCGCGCGGCTCGAGGCGATGCTCGGCGAGCCGGTGCGGCGAGCGCGTTTGCGGGCCGCGCATCCGCTCGAAGAGCGCTTTCTCTACGAACCGTTCGTCCTCACGCGCGAAGAACTGCGAACGGTACCCGCTGCGCTCGATACCGCTCCGGCGCCCGAGATCGTGCCCCAGCTCCGGCTTATGGCCGTGCGTGAAATCGACGTGCGCGTACAGCGTGGCGCACCGGCCTTTGTCGGGAGCCCGCCGCGCGCGGTCCGCGAGTGCGCGGGGCCGTGGCGCATCGAAGAGGGGTGGTTCCACGAACCGATCGCGCGCGATGAGTACGATGTGGTGCTCGAAGACGGCGACATGGTCCGCATCTATCATCAGGGCGCGCGGTGGTATCTGCGAGGGGCCTATGATTGAGGTGTGTACGCTGCGGCCGTGGCCACGACGGTAGACGGCTATGCGGAGCTGCACGCCTATTCGAATTTCACGTTTCTCGAAGGCGCTTCGCACCCCGAGGAACTGATCGATCGTGCCGTCGAGCTGGGGCTCGAAGCGATCGCGCTCACCGATCGCAACGGCCTCTACGGCTCGGTTCGTTTTGCCAAACAGGCGCGTGCGCGCGGCATCGCGGCGATCGTCGGCAGCGAGCTCACGTTCGCCGACGGCGCCTGCATCGTGCTGCTGGTTGAAGACGAACGCGGGTATGCCAACCTGTGCGAGATCATCTCGTGCGCGCAGATGCGCGGCTCCAAGGCCAACGCGCGTTTGGAGCTGGAGGATCTCGCGGAGCGCACGGCCGGCTTGATCGCGCTCTCGGGCGGTGAAAACGGCCGGATCGAACGCGCGTTAGCGGCTCACGACGCGCAGGCGGCACGCGAGGAAGCGCAGACGCTGCAACGCCTCTTCGGCGCGAATCTCTATCTCGAATTGCAGCATCACCTCACCCCCCAGGAATCGCTGCGCAACGCGCAACTGCTGCAGATCGCCGAGGAACTCGCGCTGCCGTACGTTGCCACCAACGGCGCGTTCTATGCCGGTAAGGAGGACGCGCAGCTCGCCGACGTGCTGACGTGCATCAAGCACGGGGAGACCCTCTCCGAGGCGCGTGCGGCGCATCGGTTGCGCGCCAATGCCGAGTATCACCTCAAGCCCACAGCCGCGATGCGGCGCATCTTTGCGCCATACCCTGCGGCGATCGCAGCGACGCACGCGATCGCGCAACGCTGCAGCTTTCGGCTCGAACGCCTGAGCGGGCAATTCCCGCTCTTCCCCGTTCCAGGCGGCTCCACGCGCCAGATGTATCTGCGGGAGTTGGTCTATCGCGGTGCGATCGATCGGTATGGGGCGCCGATCGGCCCGGCGGTCGAACGGCAGCTCGAATACGAACTCGGCATCATCGCCAAGATGGATTTGGCCGGATACTTTCTGATCGTTTGGGATATCGTGCGGGCGGCCGCGGAATTGGGCGTGCTCTGCCAGGGGCGCGGTTCGGCGGCGAATTCGGCGGTCTGCTACGCGCTGGGCATCACCGCCGTGGATCCGATCGGGATGGACCTGCTCTTCGAACGCTTCATGTCGGAGGAGCGCCAGGAGATTCCCGATATCGATATCGATTTCGCGCATCAGGATCGCGAGCGCGTGATCCAGTACATTTACGAACGCTACGGCCGCTCCAACGCGGCGATGGCCTCGGAGGTGATTACCTATCGTACGCGTTCGGCCTTGCGCGATATCGGTAAGGCTCTGGGGCTGACGCTCGCGCAAGTCGGCGCGGTGGTGGCGGAGTACGACGCGCGCGAATCGCTCGCAGGCGCAACCGGGCAGGAACCTGATAGCGAAGGCGGTCTCGCCGCGCCGGTCGGCGGCGAACTGGCCGAACGGCTCCACGCGCTGTGCGTGCGCATCGAAGGCTTTCCGCGCCACATGGGCATCCACTCCGGCGGCATGGTGATCACGCGCGATCCGCTGGTGCGCGTCGCGCCGGTCGAATGGGCGAGCATGCGCGATCGCACGATCGTGCAATGGGATAAAGACGATCTGCAAGACCTCGGACTCATCAAAATCGATCTGCTCGGATTGGGCATGCTCTCGCTGCTGCGCGAAGCCTTCGCAATCCACGAGCGCTGCCGCGTGCGCGACGAACGGCCCCTGGCATTACACACGATTCCGGCCGACGATCCCGCGACCTACGCCATGATTACGCGCGCCGATACGATCGGCGTCTTTCAGATCGAATCGCGCGCCCAGCAATCGATGCTCCCGCGCATGAAGCCGCGCTGCTTCTACGATATCGTGATGCAGGTGGCGATCATTCGGCCGGGGCCGATTCAAGGGCAGATGATCCACCCGTTTCTGCGCCGTCGCGCGGGGCTGGAACCGGTAACGTATCCGCATCCGAAATTAAAGCCGGTGTTGGAGCGCACGCTGGGCGTGCCGCTCTTTCAAGAGCAGGGCATGCGCATGGCGATCGAAGCCGCCGGATTCTCCGCCGGCGAAGCCGACCAATTGCGCCGCGCCATGGGGCACAAACGCTCGCACGAGCGGATGCGCGAGATCTTTCCGCGGTTGGTCGAGGGCATGGTGCAGAACGGCATCGACCGCCCCGCGGCGGAGCAGTTGTTTCACATGCTCGAAGGGTTTGCCGACTACGGCTTCCCCGAATCGCACGCGGCGAGTTTTGCACTCTTAGCCTATGCGTCGGCGTATGTGAAGTGCCACCATCCGGCGATATTTACGGCGGCGATTCTCAACGTGCAGCCGATGGGCTTTTACTCCACCGAAGTGTTGGTTAACGACGCAAAGCGTCACGGCGTCGTCGTGCGCCCGATACAGGTCAATGCGAGCGAGTACCGTTCGCACGTGGAACCCGATGGCGCGCTGCGTTTGGGCTTTCACCTCGTTCGCGGTTTAGGCGAGGCGCAGCAGCAACGGCTGGAAACCGCGCTGGCAGGCGGCCCGTTCGCCGATATCCTCGCGTTCGCGCAACGAACGCAACTCGAACGCGAGGCGCTGGAGAATCTTGCGATCGCCGATGCCTTCGCACCGTGGTTTCGCTCGCGCCGCCAAGCGATGTGGGCGCTGCGCGCCATCGACGAACGGCAGGCGCGCGGCGGCCTGGGCAAGCTGATGGACGTCCGGGAACCCGCGGTGCGATTCGCGCCGCTCACCGCCAAGCAGTCATCGGGCTTCGATCTCTGGGCGACCGGCGTCACGCCGCGCGGCCAAGCGATCGAACATTTCCGCCCCATGCTCGATGCGCAGCGCGTGATCCCCGCAGCGCGCCTGCCGCAAATGCCCGCCAACCTCATCGCGCGCGTGGGCGGCTTGGTGATTACGCGTCAGCGGCCCGGTACCGCCAAGGGGTTCGTCTTTCTCACGCTCGAGGATGAAACGGGATTGGTCAACGTGATCGTGCGTCCGGATATCTACGCGCGCTTTCGGCGCACGATTCGCAGCGCGTCGACGCTCGTCATCGAAGGCAAACTCCAGAAGGATGGCGGCACCATCGACGTCATCGCTCGCCAAATCTGGGCCTTCGACGGCGAAGGCCTCCTCGACGGAGTCCGCCCCCGCAATTTTCACTAGCATCGTCGCGTGCATAGCGAAAGGATCGGATATATAGTATCCAGAAGACCTCAAAAGCACAATATATAGTGCTACTCGACCGGCGACGCCTCGGCGTCTTAATAGGGAACCCGGTGCAAACCCGGGACTGCCCCGCAGCGGTAAGAGGGAACGACCGCCACCAAACACACTGGCCGAATCGGCTGGGAAGGGGTGGCTAGTAGGTGGCGCAAGCCATGCCCTCAAGTCCGAAGACCTGCCTGACGAGATCAACACTTCGCCCGAGGGAGGCGAGACGTGTTTCGCGTGCGGCCGGTGTTCGGCGGCGCGATTTGCGTCTCTCCCGACGGTGTCCTCCGAGGGAGAGGCATGGACACGATTTCTACATCCACATTCGTTGCGATGCAGGTTCGCAAGCGTAACGGTACGCTCGAACCAGCCGATGTCAACAAGATCGTGCGCGCGGTCGCCCGCTGCTGCGACGGTCTTCCCGCCGTCGATCCGCTGCGCGTTGCGACCAAGACCATCAGCGGTCTCTACGACGGTGCCACCACCCAAGAACTCGATCGGCTTTCGATTCAAACTGCGGCGATGCTCATTGCCGAAGAACCTGCGTACTCACTGCTCGCGGCACGATTACTCGCGACCTATATCGACAAAGAGGTTGAGAGCCAAGAGATTCACTCGTTCTCACAATCCGTCGCCGCAGGCTATCGAGCCGGTTTAATTTCAGAAGATCTGGCCGCCTTCGTGCTTGCGAACAGCCGCAAACTCAACGATGCTATCGATCCGTCACGTAACGATCGTTTCGAATATTTCGGTTTACGGACGGTTTACGAGCGCTACCTCCTGCGGCATCCTCACACGCGATCGGTGCTCGAAACCCCCCAACACTTTTTCCTGCGGGTCGCGTGCGGCGTTGCGAAGTCCGCGCCCGAGGCGCTGTCTTACAACGATCTCTTTTCGTCTCTCGATTATCTTCCGAGTTCGCCAACGCTCTTTAACTCGGGGACGACACACGCTCAGCTTTCCTCGTGCTTCTTGCTCGATTCTCCAGCCGACGATCTCGAAGCCATTTACGGCGCTTATCGCGACGTCGCGCTCCTCTCGAAATTCTCGGGCGGCATCGGTTTGAGCTTCACGCGCGTTCGCAGCCGAGGTTCGTTAATTCGCGGCACAAATGGCAAGTCGATGGGGATCATTCCATTCCTCAAGACGCTCGATGCGTCCGTTGCCGCCGTCAATCAGGGCGGCAAGCGCAAAGGCGCGTGCTGCGTCTATCTCGAGCCCTGGCACGCAGACATCGAAGAATTTCTCGATCTGCGCGACAGTACCGGCGAAGAAGCGCGCCGCACGCACAACTTACACCTCGCAAATTGGATCCCCGACCTGTTCATGGAGCGTGTCGAGCGAGACGAGCCATGGTCGCTCTTCGACCCCAAAGACGTCCCGGAGTTTACCGACCTGTACGGCGAGGCATTCGTATCGGCGTACTGCGCCGCCGAAGCCGCCGGGTTGGCCGTACGCGAGCTCTCCGCGCGCGAACTATACGGCAAGATGATGCGTACGCTCGCCCAGACCGGCAACGGATGGATGAACTTCAAAGACGCCAGCAATCGCAAATGCAATCAGACGGGCGCTCTCTGCAACGTCGTACATCTTTCCAATCTGTGTACGGAGATCGTCGAGGTGACTTCCTCGGGGCGCACGGCCGTTTGCAATCTCGGATCGATCAATCTCGCGCAGCACGTTACCGGGGACACCTTCGACTACTCCAAGCTCGCGCGCACGGTCCGCCTGGCTATCCGCCAGCTCGATCGCGTTATCGACGCAACGTTCTATCCGACCGGATCGGCAGCCGCGTCAAATCTTGATTGGCGGCCTGTCGGGCTCGGCGTAATGGGTCTGCAGGACGTTTTCTTCAAACTTGGGCTCGCATTCGACGGTATAGACGCACGTACGCTCTCTACTCGCATCGCCGAAGAGATCTACTTCCAGGCACTGCTGGCGAGCTGCGAGCTTGCCGAGGCAGAGTCAGCCCATCCATCGTTCGAGCAGACACGCGCCGCGCACGGCGAGCTACAATTCGACGCGTGGGGCGTTACGCCGACGGACCCGGAGCGCTGGGAAGCCCTGCGCGCGCGCATCCAAAAAAGCGGATTACGCAACTCG
Organism: Candidatus Dormiibacterota bacterium; assembly: GCA_035532835.1. Taxonomy (NCBI): domain Bacteria; kingdom Bacillati; phylum Candidatus Dormiibacterota; species Candidatus Dormiibacterota bacterium. Next base: position 10,722 of record DATKQG010000049.1, on the reverse strand, counting down.
CTGTTGATCGCGATCGCACCCACAGCCACGATTGCTTCGATTGCCGGATGCTACGAATGCATCGAGCCGCAGATCTCCAACCTCTTTAAACGGGAGACCCTCTCGGGTGAGTTCTTGCAGATCAACAAGTACCTCGTCGAGGACCTCAAGCGCCTGGGTCTATGGAACGACGGGATCCGCGATCGCATCACGCGCGCGGAGGGTTCGATTGCCGGCATCGTCGAGATTCCGGAATCGCTTCGCGAACGATATCGGACCGCGTGGGAGATCCCGCAGAAAGGCCTTATCGACCTAGCGGCCTCGCGTGGCGCTTACATCGACCAGAGCCAGTCGCTCAATCTTTTCTCGGAGAACCCTTCCATCGGCAAGCTATCGTCGATGTACCTCTACGCATGGAAGAGCGGGCTCAAGACGAGCTACTATCTTCGATCGCGGCCGGCATCCGCAATTGCGAAGACGACCGTCCCCGTCGCAACCGATGCCACCGCGATCGCCTGTTCGCTTGAGAACCCTGAGAATTGCGAGGCCTGCCAATGAACGCGACAACAACCTCGCTCTTGAATCCGGGTTTCGAACTCACCTTACGGCCCATGCGCTACCCGCATTTCTATGAGATGTATCGCGCCGCGATAGCCAATACGTGGAGCGTCGAGGAGATCGATTTCTCGAACGATATCCAGGATCTGCGCGAACGCCTTACGCCTGCCGAGCGGCATCTCATCGGGCGTCTTGTCGCGTTTTTCGCAACCGGTGATACGATCGTGGCCAACAATCTCGTACTCAATCTCTATAAGCACGTCAACGCACCGGAAGCGCGGATGTATCTCTCGCGCCAACTCTTCGAAGAAGCACAGCATATCCAGTTCTATTTGACGCTGCTCGACACGTATGTTCCCGACGAGCGAGAACGCGCGCAAGCGTTTGCGGCGGTGGAAAATATTCCATCGATCAAAGAAAAAGCGCGCTTCTGTTTCAAATGGATCGATACGATCCACGGGCTGAATCGTATCGAGACCGCGGACGATCGCCGTTCGTTCGTGATGAACCTGATTGCATTCGCCGCCGGCGTCGAAGGGCTGTTTTTCTTTGCGGCTTTTGCTTACGTCTACTACCTGCGCTCGCGCGGCTTACTGAACGGCCTGGCTTCGGGGACGAATTGGGTCTTCCGGGACGAGAGCATGCATATGCGTTTCGCCTTTTCGGTCGTCGAGACAGTCCGAGCCGAGCATCCCGATCTTTTCGATGCAACGCTGGAAGTCTCTATTCGAGAGATGCTTGACGATGCCGTTCAAGCAGAGTTGTCTTTTGCGCGCGACGTCCTCTCCGAAGGCGTGGCCGGCCTCTCGATCGTCGACATGGAGCAGTATCTCAAGTATGTTGCGGACTCGCGCCTTGAGAACCTCGGCTACGCGCGCCGGTACGGGGCCAAGAACCCGTTCGATTTCATGGCTCTTCAAGACGTCCAAGAGTTGACGAATTTTTTCGAGCGCCGCCCGTCTGCTTACCGCGTCGGCGTTGAGGGTGAGGTTCGTTTTGATGAATCATTCTGACGGATATGTCATCGTGGCCGAGATGGTTTTTCCGAACCAAGCGAATCACTACGGAACGCTCTTCGGCGGCGAGGCCCTCAAACTCATGGATAAAGCGGCCTTCATCGCAGCGAGCCGGTCGTGCCGGCACGCCGTCGTCACCGCTTCGGTGGACCGGACCGATTTTCGTGAAGCGGTCCGTCAAGGCGATCTCGCCGAGGTGGTGGGGCGCGTCGTTTCGCGCGGGCGAACGTCGCTGACGGTCGAGACCGAACTCTTCTCTGAAAACTTATTAACGGGCGAGCGCCGTCTTTGCAGCACGAGTCGATTCGTGATGGTTGCCATCGATGCTGCAGGACGGCCGACGCCGCTCGGCCCGGATCGCAACTTCAGTTTTTGATTTTTCCGGTATAGATCTGTTCCAGCAATGGGGTGAGATACGTGCCTTTCGGCAGCACGTAGTTGTGCGGCGGGACGGGGACGGGTACGGGGATCGATCCCATGCCGGGCGGGGCTTTCGCGATCGGATCGTTGGAGCGCGGGTAGCAGACCGGCCACGGAATGTCGCCGTCGTCGGTGCCGCCCGATGAGAACTCGGCGGCGTAATGCACGTAGTAACAGCTTGCCGTGCCGGTTATCCAATGCTGCAGCGGTGTGAGGAGCACCATCACGCGATCCTGCGGGCGTACCTTTCCGTTCAGGTCGTAATACGAGCGCTCGTTGGCCGACGGCGGCTGCGGGGCGATGGTCGCAAGCGAGTGCGGATTATTCCCCGCGTTCAAACGCGCGACTTCTTTGGAGAACGTTTGCTGCTGCTGGGCGAGTTGCTGCGCGAGCGTCTCCTGCCGGCTCGGTGCGCGACGTTGCCGTTGCGGCTGCGGCGGCGCGTTGGGCATCTCGCGCGCGAGTTCGTGCGGTTGCGGTTGCGGCGCGACGGTTTTGGGCAGCGGACGCTGCGACGAGGGCGGTGATTTGGGCGTGCTATGCGCCGGCTGCCGGCCGGCGGCCGATTCCGGCTGCGGTATCGTCCGATGTTCGATGCGCAGCGACGTCGAGGTCACCACCGACTCGCGCTTCTGCGGATGCGGCATGAAGAAGTTCCAGCCGGTCAGCCAGAGCAGCAGCGGGATCAGAATCGCGTGGAGCGTCGCCGAAAGGAACAACGCCCAAAGCAGCACGCGTCTTCTGCGGTTGCCGCGCCGGGGGGGTACCATCGGGCCCTAAAGTACGGTGCGGGCTAGGCAGAGTACTCTCAGCGCGCCTCCAGGCTCGAAAAGTAGCGCGGCCACGCCCCGGCCCGGCCCGGGGGGACCGGCGACGTAGGAGCGAACCTCGCGGGAGCGCTTTTCCACCGGAGACCATCACGTTGTCCCAGCCCGAATTCAATCCTGAAACCGCCCAGCCCCAGCAGCCGCACGAGCATCACCTCACGCGGGCATTGGTGTGGATCGGCATCGCCGGCCTTACCGCCGCGCTCGCCGTTACCGTCGTGCGCACCCTTGCGAGCCGACGGCCCGACGACCCGACGAGCCAGCGCATCCAGACGCTGATCGACGAGGCCAATCAGTTGCTCAAGACGCTTGACGAACAAAGACACAGCGCCTAAACCGGCGTCTGCCGTTCGCGTCGGTACCGAACTCGACGTCGCATTCACCGATCTGCTCGCCAATGGTCAGGCCGTCGGCCGGGCCGGCGGCATGGTCGTCTTTTGCTTTGGGCCCCTGCCGCGCGAGCGGGCTCGCGTCCGCATCACGGCGATCAAGCCCAAATACTCCGTGGCCGAGTTCGTGCGCTTGATCGAGGGCTCTAAGGAGCGCGTTCAGCCGTTCTGTGCGGTCTTCGGCGCGTGCGGAGGGTGCCAGGTCCAACACTTGAGCTACCCGGCGCAGTTGGCTTGGAAAACCGATATCGTTCGCAACGCCCTGCAGCGCATCGGCGGCTTTAGCGAGCTGCGGATCCGTCCGGCGGTCGGGATGGTGCATGCGCGCGGGTACCGCAATAAGATGTCGCTCGTGGTCGACCACTCGACGCCGATCCCGAGCATCGGGTTCTACCAGCAGCGCTCGCACGAGGTGGTGCCGATCGACGCCTGCCCGATCGTCACGCCGCAGCTGAACGAATTCATCGCCCGGATCAACCGCGCGCGGCTCCAGCCGGAGACGGCGCCCGCGCTGATGCCCGCGCGGCACGTCGTCTCGCGCAGCGCGCGATCGACCGGGCAAGCGGTCGTCACGATCACCACGGCGCAGGCCTCGCCCGAGGTCGCGCAGGCCGGCCCGGCGCTGCTCGCGCAACTGCCGGGAGCGGTCGGTCTGACGAACTCCTACGGGCTGAATTCACAGAACGCGATCATGGGCCGCAACCATACCGTGATCGCGGGCAAATCCGAGATCGAGGAGCAGATTCACGGGGTGCGCTATCGCGTCTCGGCCGGGTCGTTCTTTCAAATCAATGTCGAAATCGTCGGACGAATCTTCGATTTTCTGCGTTCGGCGCTCGAGCGGCCTCGCGCGATCGTCGATCTGTACTGCGGGGCGGGGACGTTCTCGCTCTATTTTGCCAAGCACGGCTGCAGCGTCTACGGCATCGAAGAGAGCCCGCTCGCGGTGGAAGAAGCGCTGGCTAACGCCGCGCTCAACGGCGCGCAAGAGCTGGTGCAGTTCCATGAAGGCCGCGTGGAAGAAGCGGTGCTGACGCCCGCGGCGCGCGCGGCGATGGAACGGGCCGAGATCGTGTTCCTGGACCCGCCGCGCAAAGGCAGCGACGAAGTGACGCTGGGCGCGATTGCGGCCGCGGGCGTGCCGTACGTCTGGTATCTTTCGTGCGACCCCGCAACGCTCGCCCGGGATTTGAAGTTCTTAGCATCCAAAGGATACACGCTGGGCATCGTGCAGCCGTTCGACATGTTCCCGCAGACGGGACACGTCGAGACGCTGGTCACCCTGTATAGCGAGGCACACGTCGCGCAACAGGCGGTGGACCGGGCGTTCCTGGATGCACCCATCCCGAGTTGGCCCGAAGACGATCCCCTTGCCGTTCAACCATCGGAGTACCCCGATTTTGTCATCCGAGAAAATTGATATTCGTTACGTCGCCACGCTGGCGCGGCTCGCCCTGACCGACGACGAGGTGGCGCGTTTCGGCGCGCAACTCGGCGATCTGCTCGAGCATGTCGACGCGCTCGCGAAGCTGGATGTGTCGGCGGTTGCCGCGACCGCGCAAGTGGTCGAATCGCGCAACGTCGAGCGGGACGACATCCTCGCCCCGAGCCTCGATCGTGAAGTGGTGCTCGCGCAGGCCCCGGCGCGCCAAGGCGCCTTCTTTCGCGTCCCGCGCATCATCGCCGAATAACCGCCGGAATCATAGGAACGAACGACGTGTCAGACTCTATCGAACGCAACGCGGCCGACATCGCCCGCGGCGTCAACAGCGGGGCGTTCTCCGCCGCCGAACTCACGCGCGGCATGCTCGCGCACATCGATCGCACCGAACCGCAGGTCGGCGCGTATCTGAGCGTGCTGCACGAACGCGCCGCGGCCACGGCCGCCCACGTGGACGAACGCATCAAACAGGGAGAGCGCTTGCCGCTCGCCGGCGTGCCGTTAGCGGTGAAAGACAACATGTGCCTGGAAGGCACGCGCACCACCTGTGGGAGCAAAATCCTCGAACATTGGACCGCGCCCTACACGGCCACCGCCGTGCAACGGTTGCTCGATGCGGGTTGCATCCCGGTCGGCAAGGCGAACATGGACGAATTCGCGATGGGCAGTTCGTGCGAGAACTCGGCGTTAGGCGTCACGCGCAATCCCTACGACCTCGGGCGCGTCCCGGGCGGATCGAGCGGCGGCTCGGCCTCGGCCGTGGCCGCGTTCGAAGCCGCGATCGGCATGGGCAGCGATACCGGCGGCTCCATTCGCGAGCCTGCGGCATTCTGCAACCTGGTCGGTTTTAAACCGACGTACGGCCGCGTCTCGCGCTACGGACTGATCGCGTTCGCATCGAGTCTGGACCAAATCGGCCCGCTCACGCGCACGGTTGAAGATGCGGCGTTGGCGTACGACGCGATGGGTGGCCACGATCCCATGGACGCGACGTCGATCGACCGCCCGTTCGAGACCACCGCGGATGGATTGCGCACCGATTTGCGCGGCGTGCGCGTCGGCATCGTTCGCGAGTTCGCAACCAAGGAACTCGGCCCGGAGATCGACGCGCTCTATGCCAAGGCGTATCGCGATTTAGAGGCGCTCGGCGCCGAACTCGTGGAGGTCGCGCTGCCGACTGCAGAATACGGTTTGGCGACGTATTATCTCATCGCGCCCGCGGAGTGCTCCTCGAACCTCGCACGCTTCGACGGCGTCCGCTACGGATTGCGCGTCGAAGGAGCGAACGTGCACGAAATGTACGAGCGCACGCGCGCGGCGGGCTTTGGGCCCGAGGTGAAGCGTCGCATCCTCATCGGCACCTACGCGCTATCGAGCGGCTACTACGATGCGTACTACGTTCGCGCGCAGAAGGCCCGCACGTTGATCGCTCAAGATTTCGCCAAAGCGTTTGCTTCCTGCGACCTGATCGCGGCTCCGGCCGCGAGTTCGCCCGCGTTTACATTCAATGCAAAGAGCGACCCGTACAGCATGTATTTGATGGATTACTACACGATTCCGATGTCCCTCGCCGGGCTGCCGGCGCTCAGCGTACCGTGCGGCTGGGTCACGCCGCCCGGGGGCGCATCGCCGATGCCGATGGGGTTGCAATTAACCGCACCGCTCTTTGCGGAACGCGCGCTGCTCTCCGCGGCGCACGCATACGAGCGCGCGACCGGGCACGCCGCCGCGCAACGGCCCGTCATTGCGATGGAGGCGACGCGCTAGCATGCAGTACGAAGCCGTCATCGGTATCGAATGCCACGTGGAGCTCAAGACCGCGACCAAGATGTTCTGCGGCTGTCCCAACGAGTTCGGCGGCGAGCCGAACACGAAATTCTGCCCGGTGTGCCTCGCATTGCCGGGGTCTCTGCCGGTTCCGAATCGCGCGGCTATCGACCATATGGTGCGCGCCGGCCTCGCCGTCGAAGCGGCGATCCCGACTTTCTCTAAATTCGACCGGAAGAATTACTTCTATCCCGACATGCCCAAGGATTACCAGATCTCGCAGTTCGATATGCCGCTCACCCAGGGCGGCGTCGTGAAGTACTGGCTCGAGGACGGAACGATGAAATCGTGCCGTCTCACCCGCATTCACCTCGAAGAAGATACCGGTAAATCGACGCACGCAGGATCCGGCGATGGGCGCATTTCGGGGAGCACCTACTCGCTGATCGATTTCAACCGTGCCGGCGTTCCGTTGATGGAGTGCGTCTCGGAGCCCGAGATTCATAGCGCGGACGAAGCCGTGGCCTATCTTGAATCGCTGCGCCGTACCTTGCAGCAACTCGGCGTGAGCGACGTAAAGATGGAGGAAGGCTCGCTGCGATGCGATGCCAACGTCTCGATTCGTCCCGTCGGAGCAACCGAACTCGGCACCAAAACCGAAATCAAGAACATGAACTCCTTTCGTTCGGTGCACCGGGCGATTCAAAGCGAAATTGCGCGCCAGATCGCCGTGGTGGAAGCCGGCGAGCGGATCGTTCAGGAGACGCGTGGCTGGGACGAAATTAACGGCACCACGATCTCGATGCGCAGCAAAGAGCAGGCGCACGACTATCGCTATTTCCCCGACCCGGATCTGGTGCCGATGGAAATCACCGCTGCGTACGTCGATGCGCTACGCGAGACGATCCCGGAAGCTCCGTGGAAGCGCTTCCTTCGGTATACGCAAAGCTACGGCCTGAACGTTCTGCAGGCAACGCAGCTGATCGATACGCAGCCGCTGGCGTCGTACTTCGACGCGGTGGTTGCGGCGAGCGGTAACGCGCAGCAGGCCACGAATTTCGTCTTGGGCGATCTTTCGCGGCTTGCGAACGAATCCGGTACGCCGGTGTGGTCGTCGGAGGTCTTACCCGAGCACTTGGCCGAGTTGATCGTGCTCGTCGATGGTAAGACGATCAATTCCAAGATTGCCAAAGAGTTGCTGGTGCGTATGTGGGCCGGCGAAGGCTCCCCAAAAACCCTGGTAGAGCGCGAGGGCCTCGCGCAGACCAGCGATCCCGCCGCCATCGAAGCGTTTGTCGTGGACGTGTTGGCCGCCAACGAAAAGAGCGTGAACGACTACCGCGCGGGCAAGACCAACGTCATGGGCTTTCTGGTCGGTCAAGTGATGAAGGCCTCTCGCGGGAAGGCCGATCCGGCGCTCGTCAACGACGTGGTGAAGAAGAAACTCGAGCAGTGAGATGGACTCGCTAGGCGCGCTCGCCGACGAGCGGACGCTCGAGGCCCTCGATTTCGCAAGCGTGCGAGAGCGGGTGGTGCGGGCCACGCGCACGCAGCGCGGTACTGCCGCGGCGCGCGATCTGCATCCAAGTATCGATTTCGCGTTGGTCCACCTCGAGCAAGCGCGCACCGCGATCGTCCGCGATTTGGTGGCCGGCGCCGATCTGCACGTATTACCGGCCATCGATACGAGCGAACTCACGCAGACTGCCGCGCTCGGCCGAACGCTCGCACCGAGCGATTTGCGCGCGGTCGCCGACGCGATCTCGGCGGCGGCTGCGGCGTATAATGCGCTACGCGAGGAACGGCAGCCCGCGATTACCGGCATGCTCGCCCCGTACACGCCGCTCAAAGACCTGCATCGCGCCCTCGTCGACGCGGTTGACGAGCGCGGTGCCGTGCTGGACCGCGCCTCGCCGGCCTTGGGGCGCATCCGGCGTAACCTCGCGCAAGCGCAGAACGATGCCCGCGAACGCGTTGCGTCGATCATGCGCTCCGACCGCTTCGCTCGCGCGATCCAAGATTCGGTCGTCACGATGCGGGAGAACCGCTACGTCGTTCCGGTGAAGGCCGAGTTCGCAGGCGAGTTTCCAGGCATCGTTCACGATACCAGCTCATCCGGGCAAACGCTGTTCGTCGAGCCGTTAGCGGCACTCGATACGAACAATCGGGTCAGGACGCTTCGTTTGGACGAGGAGCGCGAGGTACTCCGCATTCTCGACGAGCTTTCGCAGCGCGTCGGAGCCCATGCGGCGCAAATCGAAGCGAACGTCGAGATGTTGGCGCGGATCGACGTGATCGTTGCCAAGGCCAACGTCGCGAAGGCGATGGATGCGGTGGCGCCGGAACTTAGCGATGAACCGGTCGTTCGGGTGGAACGCGGCCGCCATCCGCTGCTCGCCGAGCGCGCGGTGCCGCAATCGCTCGTGCTCGACGAGACGACGCGTTTTCTGATCGTTTCCGGGCCGAATATGGGCGGCAAAACCGTCGCGCTCAAAATGCTCGGACTCTTTGTGGCCATGACGTACGCCGGGATGCAGATTCCCGCTGCGATCGGCACGCTCGTCGGCCGTTTCACCCACGTATTGGCCGACATCGGCGACGAACAGTCGATCGTTGCGAATGCTTCAACCTTCTCTGCGCACCTCGAGCGCATGCGCGAGATGCTTCGCGTCGCCGACGCGCACACGCTCGTGCTCGTTGACGAAATCGGCGGAGGCACCGAACCCGGTGCGGGAGCGGCCCTCGCGATCGCGATGCTCGAGCGGCTCTTGATCGCCGGCGCGAGCGGCATCGTCACGACCCACGCGACGGAGCTCAAACTCTTTGCGGCTGCTACCCCGGGCGTCGCGAATGCGAGCGTCCGCTTCGACCCGCAGAGCTTTCGGCCGACGTATCAGCTGGATATCGGTGCTCCGGGCCAGTCACTGGCCTTTCCGCTCGCGACCGCGCTCGGCATCGACCCCGCCATCGTTGCGCGGGCGACCGCGTTGCTCGATTCGCGCGAGCGCGATTACGAAGCCGCGCTCGCCGAACTTTCCACGCGCAACGCGCAGCTCCAAAGCGAGCGCGAGGCGCTCGCGCAAGAGCGGATGCACGCCGCTGCCACCGAGGCCGCGTTGCGAACCGAACAGGTGCGCTTCGATGCCGAGCGGCGATCGTTTGCCGAACGCGCCGAAGAGCGCATGCAACACGCGTTGCGCGAATTCACCACGGAGTTACAGCGCAAGGCCGACGCCGCCCGATCGAGCCGCCCGCGGGTTACCGGCGCGCAGAGCGAACTGTTGACGCGCACCTCCGAGCGCATGCGCGGCGATCTCGGGATACGCGCCGAGCAGCCTTCGGCGGTGCCGAACGGCGCGTTTGCAAGCGGTGATGCCGTGCGCATTCTCTCGCTCGGGCAAGAAGGCGCGGTCGTCGAAGATTACGGCGACACCGTGCTGGTGTCTATCGGCCCGATGAAGACGGTGGTAAAGAAGCGCGATTTGCAACGGAGCAATCGGCCGGAACGCAAGCGCCCGCGGGGCGGCGATGCGCAGAGCGGTGTGATGCGGATCGCCGTCGCCTCGCGTTCGAGGGCCGAGCTGGACGTACGCGGCAAGCGTTTTAGTGAGGCGGAGCCGCTGGTGGAGCAGTGGATCGACGAGGCTTTGCTGACGGGGCAAAGCCCGCTACGTCTGATCCACGGCAAGGGCACCGGCATGCTCGGGCGCGGCCTGCAGGAGCATTTACGCCTGCACCCGGCGGTGAAAAGCGTGCGCTACGGCAACGAGGACGAGGGCTCCGGCGGCGTGACGATCATCGAACTCGGCGAGTGACGCAGCGAGGCATTTCGCGGACCCGAGGCGTAAGGGTGCGATCGATAGCATGAACACGAACGCACGATTCAACGACGCGGAGTACCTGCTCGACGGCTTCGACCATGTCGAAACGCCGGCGGAATTTCAGGCCCGGCTGCGCCTGGGACGCCCGCTGAACGTTAAGCTCGGCATCGATCCGACCAGCCCCGATTTGCATCTGGGGTTTATGGTCGTGTTGCATAAGTTGCAGCGATTCAGCGAAGCCGGCCATAACGTCACGCTCATCATCGGCGATTTTACCGCGCGCATCGGCGACCCGAGCGGCCGCAATGCGATGCGCCCGCAGCTCGACGCGGAAGCGATCGAAGCGAACATGACGACCTATCGCGAACAAGCCGGTAAGGTACTCGATTTAGAGCGCGTGAAGATTCGGTACAACTCCGAATGGCTGGGCAAGCTCGGCCTGAGCGACCTCATTCAACTGCTTTCGAAAACGACCGTCGCGCAAATGCTCGAACGCAACGATTT
>DATKQG010000048.1 GCA_035532835.1 Candidatus Dormiibacterota bacterium | reverse complement strand
GGGATCGTATCGCGGGGCGGATCGATCTTGGCGAAGTGGTGCCTCGCGCACCATCAGGAAAACTTCCTCTACACGCACTTCGAAGACATCTGCGAGATCATGAAGGCGTACGACGTTGCGTTCTCGCTCGGCGACGGTTTGCGCCCGGGCTGCACCGCCGACGCGAACGATGCGGCCCAGTTCGGCGAATTGGAGACGCTCGGCGAACTCACGCAGGTTGCATGGAAGCACGACGTGCAGGTGATGGTCGAGGGCCCCGGCCACGTACCCATGCACCTGATCAAAGAGAACATGGAGAAGCAGCTCGAGATCTGTCACGAAGCGCCGTTCTACACGCTCGGCCCGCTCGTCACCGACATCGCCCCGGGATACGATCACATCACCAGCGCCATCGGCGCGGCGATGATCGGCTGGTTCGGTACCGCGATGCTTTGCTACGTGACGCCCAAAGAGCACTTGGGTTTACCGAATAAGAAAGACGTCAAGGACGGCGTGATTACTTATAAGATCGCCGCGCACGCGGCCGATCTTGCGAAGGGCCATCCGCGCGCGCACCATTGGGACGACGTGCTCTCGAAGGCGCGCTTCGAGTTTCGATGGGAGGATCAATTCAATCTCTCGCTCGATCCCGATACCGCGCGCGAATTTCACGACGAAACGTTACCCGCACCCGGGGCGAAGGTCGCGCACTTCTGCTCGATGTGCGGCCCGCATTTCTGCTCGATGAAAATTACGCAAGAAGTGCGCGAGTACGCCGCGAGCGGCATGGCCGAGAAGTCGCAAGAGTTTTTGGACAAAGGCGCCGAGGTGTACGTCGCAAGCAGCTAAGCCGCGGGCGATTCTCTTCGACCGCGACGGAACGATCGTCGCCGACGAGCCCTACAACGGCGATCCGGCGAAGGTCGTCCCGATTCCCGGCGCTCGCGAAGCGATCGATCGCCTTCGCGCGCGGGGGTTGCGCGTCGGCGTTATCACCAATCAGAGCGCGGTTGGTCGCGGGCTGATCAGCACGGCGCAGGTCGAGGACGTCAATCGGCGCGTCGAGGAGCTCCTTGGCGCGTTCGATGGCTGGTTCGTCTGCCCGCACGCACCTGACGATGCTTGCGAGTGTCGCAAACCAAAACCCAAGCTCGTGCTCGATGCGGCGCGTGCGTTCGGCGTCGAACCTGAATCGATCGTCGTCGTCGGAGATAGCGATGCGGATATGGGCGCTGCGGCTAACGCCGGTGCGAGCGCCATTCGCGTCGACCGGAACACGTCGCTAACCGGCGCGGTCGACGCTATTCTCGCGCGCTTGGATTAATGCGCGGCGCCGAGCCAGTAGTCGATGTCGGGGCCCTGCGCCGGAAGATCTGCCAGCGCGCTCTGCGGTAAGTGCACCGATGCCTGCAATAGATGCCATGCGTGGAGCACCTTGACGACGTAGTTTTGCGTCTCCGCGAACGGCGGGATGCCGCCGTACCGCACGACCGCTTCGGGGCCGGCGTTGTAGGCCGCGAACGCGAGCGAGTAACGGTCGGGGTTCGAGCCGAATTTCGCGATCAGGCCGCTGAGATAGCGCGCCGCCCCGGCGAGATTCTGCACCGGGTCGCGCGGGTCGACGTGAAGGTTTGCCGCGGTGCCGGGCATCAACTGCCCCAGGCCCATCGCGCCGGCATAGGAGACTGCATGGGTGTGCCAGCTCGATTCAACCGTGACGATCGCGGCCAAGACATTCGGGCTGATCTTCCAGCGAGCGGCGCTCGAAAGCAGATGGCTGGCCAGCGAGCGGCTCTGCCAGTCGGGCATCTGCGGGTTCGCGTGATGCAGCACCTTCGCGTAGGCGCGGATGGTCGTGGCGTTGGTTGGGACCGGTCGTTCGGCGGCACGTGCGAAGCTCGGAACGAGCACAAGTGCAAAACAGAGTCCCGCAAGGAGCGGGGCGCGTGATCGGCTCATCGGTCGGCGCTTCTTGGGCCCGGCGGGGATTCCCCCCGTGCGGTACGGAACCTGAGAGCGTCATGAGTCGCTACTCGGGAATGTCTCCAGGCAAGCGTCGCGCTTGGGGGATCGGGCTGGTTCTGTTCTTTGTCGTCATGTGCGGCATGATCGCTTGGTCGCAGTGGTATGCCGTCCACGTGAACGTCCCAAAGTACGAGCAGATGCAGAAGAGCAAGCCATGAAGCTCGAGGGAACGGGCAAACTCCTGCGCATCTTTATCGGCGAGAGCGATCGCCACGGGGCCCAGCCGCTCTATACCGCGATCGTCGAGCGAGCGCGAGCGGAGGGGCTCGGCGGAGCGACCGTTTTCAAGGGGATCGAGGGATACGGAGCGCACTCCGTCGTGCACGCTGCGCGCGTGTTCGATCTCTCGACGGATTTACCGGTGCTAATCGAACTGGTCGATAGCGAGGAGCGCATTCGTGCATTCATCCCGATCTTGGACGAACTGGTGCACGAAGGCATGATCACGATGGAAACGGTCGAGGTGATCCGCTACAAAAGCGGATCGCCCAGAGCGTAGCTGCGCCGTTGCTCGATTGGCGGACGCTCGCGGCGATCGCGCTCGGCGGCGGGTTTGGTTCGGTTCTTCGGTACGTCGTGGGCTTCGCCATTACGCAGCGGCTTGGCCCCGGGTTCCCATGGGGAACGTTCGTCATCAACGTCACCGGTAGCCTCATCATCGGCCTGGTGGCGGAACTCTCCGCAACGCGCGCGCTCGGCATCACCCCGCTGGTGCGCGTGTTCCTTATGGTGGGCGTGCTCGGCGGCTACACGACGTTCTCCGCGTTCTCGCTCGACATGGTGACGCTGGTCGGCGATCGCGCCGCGGGTTTGGCGTTGCTCTACGGCTTCGGCAGCCTCGCGTGCGGGTTCGTCGCGGCATTCGCGGGCATCGCGCTGGTGCGTGCTCTGCAACCTTAGGGACGCAGGCTGGGTCTTTCCGCGTTAATACGGCTTGACGACACCATAAGGAGACGGAGCATGGACGACAAGGAACTCCTCGAGCGCATCGAGGCCCTGGGTGCGGACGAGATCGACGCGCTGCCCGTAGGTGTCATCACCTTGGACCTGCAGGGCAAAATTCGGCGGTACAATCGCCTTGAGGCCGAGTTGGCTCGCCTCGACCAGAAATCGCAACTCGGCAAAGATTTTTTCCTCGACGTGGCTCCGTGCACGGCCAACCCGGATTTTCAGGGTCGGTTCACGGAACTGGTCGCCAAGCCGAGCGGCGTGATCAACTTCGATTACATTTTCCGTTTCTCGTGGGGCCACCAGCGGGTCCACATCACCTTCGTGCGCAAGGCCGGCCGTGACGACGTCGACGTTTTGGTGACGCGCGTCAGCGCATAAACCCCGTCTTTGATGATTCTTTGACCGCACGCGCGCAGGAGAGTCGCGCGCGTGCGGGGGACGGCTAGAAGAACTTCTAGGAGGTCCCAACACGTGAACCCACGCTTTTCGGCTGCTGCGTTGCTATGCGCGGCTCTCTCGCTTATGTGGGCTGCGCCCTCGCGGGCCGCTACGGCCGCGCCGGCCGCCAAGCCCAGCGCCGCGGCTAGCCCGAGCCCAAAGCCCTCCCCGACACCGACGCCGGGGCCGCCCTTCTCTAATATGAATTGGCGCGAGATCGGCCCGGCTGCGGCCGGTGGCCGGGTCGCCGCGGTCGCGGGCTCCGCGACCGATCCCAAACTCTACTACGTCGGCTCGGCCGGCGGCGGCGTCTGGAAAAGCGATAACAGCGGCCAGACCTGGACCGCCGTCTTTGCCAAGCAGAAGGTGGCCGCCATCGGCGCCGTCGCCATCGACCCGACCGATAACAACACCGTCTGGGTGGGAACGGGCGAGGACGACCCCCGCAACGACGTGAGCTACGGCGACGGCGTCTACAAGTCGACCGACGGCGGCAAGACGTGGACGGACATGGGCCTCAAGCAAACCAAATATATCTCGCGCATTCTGGTCGATCCGCGCGATCACAATCACGTCATCGTCGGCGCGCAAGGCGATATCTTCGCCGACAGCACGCATCGCGGGGTCTACGTGACCAACGACGGCGGCAAGACGTGGAAGCAGACGCTCTACGTGGGGCCGATGAGCGGCGTTTCCGATATGGCGATGGACGCGCAGAATCCCAGCATCCTGTACGCGGGCGTTTGGCAGTTTCGCCGTCAGCCGTGGACCTTCACGAGCGGCGGCCCGGACGACGGACTCTACAAGTCGACCGACGGCGGAAATTCGTGGACCAAGCTTACCGGGCACGGCCTTCCGACCGGCTTCACCGGCCGCATCGGCCTCGCTGTGGCTCCGAGCAACGGCAATCGCGTCTATGCGTTGATCGAATCCAGCCAAGGCATCCTCTGGCGCTCCGATAATGGGGGCGACACGTGGACGATGGAATCGAAGAATACGCTGATCGATCAGCGGCCGTTCTACTTCACGCACATCGCCGTCGATCCCAAGAACGCCGACAAGGTCTACGCCGTGTCGGAGGCACTCTCGATGTCGACCGACGGCGGAAAGACGTTCAAAGCGATTGCCGATCAGGTACACGTGGATTATCACGCGATCTGGATCGCGCCGAACGATCCCTCGCGTTTGATCGTCGGCGAAGACGGCGGCTACGCGCTCACGCTCGACGGCGGCGACAATTGGTTCTTCTCGGCAAATCTGCCGATCGGCCAAGTCTATCGCGTCGGTTTGAGCAACGAGAACCCGTACTGGGTCTGTGCGGGCTTGCAGGACAACAATGCGTGGTGCGCTCCAAACAACACGCAAGATCCGTCCGGCATTCAAAACAAAGCCTGGATCGCATCGGCCGGCGGAGACGGCGAATGGACGATTCCCGACCCGATCGATCCGAATTACCTCTGGGGCGATTCGGAGAACGGTTCGCTCACGGTTGAGAACAAAGTCACGAAAGACTCGTGGTTTATCGAACCCTACCTCCAGAACGTCAAAGAGCAGTTCGATAACCGCACCGCGCGCTATCGCTGGAATTGGGAATCGCCGATCGGTTTTGCGCCGTGGGACGGACACATCGCTTGGTTCGGCGGCAACGTCGTCTTTCAAACGACCGACCGCGGAATGCATTGGAAGGTGATCAGCCCGGATCTCACGCGAAACATCAAAGCGCACCAGAAACCCTCTGGCGGCCCGATCACGAACGACGTGTCGGGAGCCGAGGAAAGCGATACCATCCTGGACATCGAGGGATCGACGCTGCACAAGGGCGAGATTTGGGTGGGCACCGATGACGGGCTCGTTCAGCTCACGCTCGACGGCGGCAAACACTGGAGCAACGTCACCCCGCCCGGCGGCCCGGAATTCGGACGCTACGCGACCGTCGCTCCGTCGACGCTCGTCGATGGTACGGCCTACGCGGTGGAAGACGGGCATTATACCGGCGACAACGCGCCGTATGCGTTCGTGACCCACGATTTCGGCAAACATTGGACCTCGATCGTGAGCGGTTTGCCGAAGAGCGAATGGGCGCGTTCGATTCGCCCCGACATCCGGAACAAGAACCTCGTCTATCTCGGAACCGAAGAGGGCATCTGGATCTCGTACAACGGTGGGACGACCTGGCAGCCCTTCAAGAACAACCTGCCGACGGTCTCCGTGCACGACATCCGCATGCAACCGCAGTTCGACGATCTCGTGATCGCGACGCACGGACGCTCGGTCTACATCATGGACGACATGGCGCCGATCCAGCAGTTGCAAGAAGCGATCGCACATGGATCGTGGCTGTTCCAGCCGCGCACGAGCTACGAGTACAATCAGCGTGGAGACGACGAAGGTACGTACACCAATTATGCCGCGGCGAATCCGCCGACCGGCGTGATGATTACGTACTATCAAAACGCCGTGCAAAAAACCGCGCCGAAACTCGAGATCCTCGACGACCACGGCCGCGTGATCCGTACGGTGCAGGGCACGCACAAAGTCGGCGATAAGGAGATGCCGTACGTCCCCAACAAGGTGGGCTTGAACCGCTACGTGTGGGATTTCAGCATCGATGGGCCGATAAAGTGGATGGGTGCGGCCAAGAAATCCTATGAGGGGCCGGACTCCGGGCCACCGGTACCGCCGGGCTCCTACTCTGTCAGCATGACGCTGGGTGGGAAAAACTACGTCAAGTACTTCCAAGTCAAAGCCGACCCCCGCACGAAGTACACGCAGAAACAAATCGTGGATTCGTTCGTGCTCGCCAAAGAGTTCGAAGGGAAGTTCTCGAGCGTCGATACGATGCTGAACAACATCGATAGCATCACCAAGGCGCTTAACGCCGCTTCCGCGGCGGCTAAGAAGGCCAACGACACCGCGCTTGCAAGCAAGCTCGATGCCGCGCTGGCATCCCGCGACACCGTCTTCAACTTCCTGACGGCGGATTATCACAACGACGAAGATTCGATCGAGCGCCCGGGTGCGCTTCGTGAAGATCTGCAATTCGGGCAATACCTCGCCGGCACGGCGCTCACGCCCGCGATTCTCGATTCGGCGCGTCGCGTCAACGTCGAGTATCAATCCGGGGTTGCGCAGTACAATGCGTTCGTTACCAATGCCCTACCCGGCGTCGACGCCGCACTCAAAGCAGCCAATCAAAAGCCGTTACCGGCAATCTCAACGGTGCACGCGCAGTAGCGTGCACCCATCAACCCTCGTGGAGGAGGCATTAGCGTGAAAAAACGCATCGGTGCGATCGCCGCTTTGGCGGCAATCGCACTCCTGGGGCCAAGTATTGCATCCGCGGCGGATGCCCCGTATGCAGCGCTCAAATGGCGCAACATCGGCCCGGCGATCGCCGGGGGCCGCGTCGCGGGCGTGGCGGGCACCGATCAAGACCCGAACCTGTACTATTTGGCGACCGCCGGCGGCGGCGTGTGGAAGAGCGCCAACGGCGGCGCGACGTGGAAGGCGGTCTTCAACAATCAAGCCGTCTCGGCGATAGGCGCCGTGGCGATCGACCCGCGCAACGACAACGTCGTCTGGGCCGGTACCGGAGAAGCCAATCCGCGCAACGATGTCAGCTACGGCGACGGTCTCTATAAGACGACCGACGGCGGCAAGCATTGGAAGCGCGTCGGCCTCGCGCTCACGCGCAGCATCTCGCGCATCGCTATCGACCCGAAGAATCCCAATCACGTCGTCGTCGGCGCGTTCGGCGACCCGTTTAAGGACTCGACCCATCGCGGCGTCTACGTGACGTTCAACGGCGGTAAGACCTGGAGCAAATCGCTCTACGTCGGCCCGATGAGCGGCGCGAGCGACATCGCGATGAATCCGCAAAACCCGAGCGTGGTGTATGCGGGTATCTGGCAGTTTCGCCGCAAGCCGTGGACGTTCACCAGCGGCGGCCCGCAGGACGGTTTGTATAAATCGACCGACGGCGGACGCAAATGGAAGCGCGTCACCGGCAACGGCTTCCCGACCGGCTACACCGGCCGCATCGGGCTGGCGATAGCTCCGAGCAACCCCAATCGCGTCTATGCGCTGATCGAGGCGAAGGGCGGCATTCTGTGGCGCTCGGACGATGCGGGCGCGCATTGGAAGATGATGTCGAACGATACGCTGGTCGACCAGCGCCCGTTCTACTTCACGCATATCGCGGTCGATCCAAAGAACGAAAACCACGTCTATGCCGTCTCCGAGATGCTCTCGGAGAGCAAAGACGGCGGCAAAAAATTCAAAGAGATCGCAAAGAGCGTGCACGTGGATTACCACGCGATCTGGATCGCGCCGAATAATCCCAGCCGCATCATCACCGGCGAAGACGGCGGATACGCATTGACGCTGGACAACGGCAAGCACTGGTCGTTCTCGCGCAATCTGACGATCGGCGAAGTCTATCACGTCGGGCTCTCAAACGAGAACCCGTACACGATCTGCGCGCCGCTGCAGGACAACAACGGTTTCTGCGGCCCGTCGAACTCACTCGACAACGAAGGCATTCTCGACCGCCACTGGACCGACGTCGTCGGTGGTGATGGCGAATGGAGCGTACCGGACCCGATCGATCCCAACTACATCTGGTCGGATCTCGAAAACGGCGTCATACTCGTCTTCAATAAGCAGACGCAATCGAGCCGGTTCGTCATGCCGTACAACGCCTTCCCGGGCAGTTTCCTGGGCCCGTTCGATCTGAGCAAAGCCAAGTATCGCTTTAACTGGGATTCGCCGATCGCGTTCGCTCCATGGGACGGACACATCGGTTGGTTCGGTAGTGACGTCGTGTTCCAAACGACCGATCGCGGCGAGCATTGGACGGCGATCAGCCCGGATCTCACGCGCAATATCAAAGCCCATCAACAACCCTCCGGCGGACCGCTTGCGAAGGATGTCTCCGGTGCCGAGTACTCCGATACGATCCTGTACATTGAGGGATCGCAGTTGGACAAAGGCGAGATCTGGGTTGGAACCGATGACGGCTTGGTCCAGATGACGCGCGACGGCGGCACGACGTGGAACAAGGTGACGCCTCCGGGCGTTCCCGAGTACGCGCGTGTCGAAGCCACCTCGCCATCGCCGCTGGTTGCGGGCACCGCATACGTGAGTGCCGACAATCACCGGTTGGGCGATTACGCGCCGTATGCGTTCGTCACGCACGACTATGGTAAGACCTGGGCCAAGATCGTGACCGGTCTACCCCACGACCAGTACGTGCGTACGATTCGCCCCGACATTCGCAACCCCAACGTCGTCTACGCCGGAACCGAAAACGGTCTCTGGATCTCGTTCGACCAGGGAGCGCACTGGCAAAACTTCCGCAACAACCTCCCGCAAGTCTCGGTGCGCGATATCCGTCTGCAGCCGCAGTTCGACGATATCGTCCTCGCGACGCACGGGCGCGGCGTGTGGGTTCTCGACGATGCTTCGTCGATCCAACAACTCGCGGAAGCGCAAAAGGCCGGCGTGATGCTGTTCAAGCCTCGCACGTCCTACGAATATCACTACCACTCCAACGACGAAGGCATCTACACGCGGTACTCGGGCGCGAATCCGCCGAACGGTGCGATCGTCGACTTCTACCAAGCCAAACCGCAGGCGAAGGCTCCGGTCGTGCAGATTCTCGATGCAAAGGGCGCCGTGATTCGCACGATTATGGGCACGCATAAGGTTAAAGACAAAAACGTCCCGTTCGTAACGAATAAAGCCGGCATCAATCGCTTCGTGTGGGACTTCCACGAAACCGGGCCGACGCTCTGGATGGGCGCGGCGCGTGAGAAGTACCGTGGCCCCAAGGTCGGCGCCCTCGCCGTTCCGGGCACGTACACGGTGCGCATGACGCTCGACGGCAAGACGCTCGAGCAGAGCTTCGAAGTGAAGCCCGATCCGCGCGACCATTGGACGCAGGCCGATTACCAAGCCGGTTTCGACTTTGCAACCACGTATCTCGCGAAATACGGCAAGATCGACGACGTGCTCAACCACCTCGATACGATCGGTAAATCGCTGAACGCGGCGGCAGTTGCGGCCAAGGGCGACGCGTCGCTCGCGGCTCAGGTGACCAAAGCGCAGGCGCAGCGTAACGCGGTATTCTCCGCGTTCACCGCCGATTACAAGAACGACGAGGACTCGATCCAACGCCCCGGCTCGCTGCGCGAATCGGTGCCGCGGACGGGTTTCGGCGAACAGCAACCGCCGACGGCGGCGACCCTGACGTACGCGGCGGAATTTGATACCGCATATACGGCAGCGTTCGCGAAGTACAATGCCTTCGTACAGAGCCTCTCGGGGCTTTCGTCCGAATTGCATGCCAAAGGCAAGAAACCGGTCGCGGGAGCGATAACCATCACCCCATAGTGTGTGTATCGCAAACTCGGTCGTCGTTACTTTCGCGTAGTGGATTCCTGGGAGCGGTGGGCGCTGCGGCGCTCCCGCTCTTCGCGGATCCCGCGCGAGCGCTCGCCGCGGTTCAGGATGCGGCGGGCGAGCAAGCCAGCCTGATGATTCCCGCGGGTCTGGCGCCCGCCAACGAACGAGCCGCTCGCATTGCGAGCGGCTCGCCGTACATTCGAGCCCACGTCGCGCAAATTACCGCACTTGCCGCCTCGATCGGCGATGCGACGCTGCGCGCCGACGTGCTCGATTTATTGAGTCTGCCCGTTCCGCGTTACATGCGGCGCTACCCCAGCCCGGCCTCGCAGCTCGCGATGCGCGACGCGATGGCGTTCGCGGATTTTATCGCTCCCGACGCGCCCGTATCGGGCGTCTTTCCGCCGATGTCGCCGGTGTTGGGTTACGCGCAGCCGTTCTGGAGCGCGCCCGGTTCGGATACGAACGGCCACCACAGCTACCCCGGCGGCTTGTGCGTGCACGAACTCTTTAACGCGCGTATGGGCGAGCAGTTTACCCGCATCTACGACCTGCAGTATTTCAACGGCCGCTCCACGGTGGATCGGAACCTGGCGATCGGTGCGGCGCTCTACCACGACATCATGAAGACGATGGTCTTTCAGTACAACGCGGACGGAACGTTTTTTGACGAGTTGCTCATCGGCAATACCGGCGGACACCACGTCCTCTCGGGCGCCGAGGCGATCGCTCGGGGCCGGGACGCGCGTTTCGTAACGGTGCTGCTGAGCGCGCACGCTGCGCCGTCGCTCGGGGATCAAGCCAAGGTCGCGACCTGGTGCCGCGCGGCCGCGATGCTGGCCGGCGTCGACCCGGTCGAATACGGGTTAGTGCGTAAAACCGATAACGGATACGAGCTTGCGACGCTTCCCGCGATCGAATGCTTCGTGAACCACCTCAGCGACCACGACTACGTGCTCGCCATCGACGCAGCGCACCACGTGCGGCCGATGCTTGCTGCCGTCGCCCCGCGGTTCGGCGTCAACCCTCGCGACCCGGCGGCGCTTAATTGGTGGCGCCTGCAAGTCTGCTCGCATGCCACCGAAATCGCGCTCTATCACGAGCTGACAAGGGGCGAGGCGGCCTTCGTCGCAGCGGTCGGTTCGGCGCTGTAGAAGGCGAAGAAGGGAGCGCTCGATCGCTGGCCGCAGGTCTCGCAGTTTTTTCTTGCGATGGTGCAGAAGCTTGGACGTCCCGATACGTTCGCGATCCATCCGGTGATCTGCGTGGTAACGATCGCATTCATTGCCAAGACCGTACCGGAGACCAAGCGCGAGCTCTTGGAATCGATCCAAGTTTGAGGCAGCTATGAGCCGAGCGTTCGTAAAAGATGACGACAGCGGCCCCGAGCCGATCGTCCCTCGCCCCGTCAGCGAGGCCCCGAACTACGTGACCCCGCGCGGCTACGCCTTACTCGAGCGCGCGCTCGAGGCCGCGCAGGCTGCGGCGGACGAACGCGAAGTGCAGTATTACCGGCAACGCTTGGATAGCGCGATCGTCGTCAGACCGTCGATCCGTGTGAAGCGGGTCATCGAATTCGGGGCAACGGTAACCGCGCACGACGCCACGGGCGCTTCGCTGACCATCCGCATCGTCGGCGAAGACGAAGCCGACCCGACGCAGGGTTTGGTGAGTTGGGAATCTCCGATCGCGAAAGCGTTTACGGACCATCGCGTCGGCGATCGCGTGGTCGTGCAGCGGCCCGCGGGACCGCTCGCCTACACGATCGACGACGTCCACTACGAATGAAGGGCGCTTCACACTGCGGCTCGTTCGTGCCCCGGCGCAGCCTTATATAGTAAGACCCTAGTTCTCTTTACGCGAAAGCATGACGCTTCGTCCTTAGGTGTCTTTTGTCACGGGAGAACGTTAACACAACCACAATACGGCGGTTCGTTACTACTTCAGTTTCATGACGGAGGATGTTCATGAACGGATCTATTGTACGATTACGCCATTTTATCGCGCCGCTTTTCGGCGCGGCATTACTTGGAACGCTGATCGCCGGTTGCGGCGGCGGCGCCACTTCGGGCCCCACCGGGGCGGTTCCTAAACTCGCGACACCAACCCGAAGCCTTACGCATGCGGTATTGCACATCAGCCGCTCCTCGATCCCATCGGTGATGGCAAAGCTCGTTCGTTCGGGCGCATATGCCTCGCCGGTTAAGGGAAAAAAAATTAAACAGCTCGCCCACGTGATGACGGTTTCGCAAGGACTCGATCTCGTCAATAACGGCGGGCCGGTGATGGCCGGTGCGACCGTCTATAACATTCTGGTGAACTGCGCCGACGAAAGCTGCTGGGGCGGCGAGATCGGCCAATTCGAGAACGACCTCTTCTCGAACGGCGGCGGAACAGGCATGATCAATATTCTCGACCAGTACATCGGCCAGAGCGCGACCGGCGCGTATGCCGACGGCGGCGATTACCCGGTGACCTACAACACTTCATCGCAGCTTGGCGATCAAGACATCGATAATATCGTGTATCAAGTTGCGACGGCGAACAACATTCCAACCGGCTATAACACGATGTTTAACGTGTTTCTCGCGAGCGGCGTCCAGCAGTGCAGCCAGGCAGCGGGCGGATGCTACGGCCAGCAGTACTGCGCCTATCACGGCAGCAACGACTACAGCGATATCGGCCACGCGATCTATTCGGTGGAACCATACCAAGATATCCAGGGCTGCCAAGTGAGCAATCTGCCTTCACCCAATGGATCGACGGCAGACTCCACCGCATCGACCGCATCGCACGAAATGTTCGAGGCCTTCACCGATCCTGACGTGGCGATCAACAACGTCGCCTGGTACAACCAGACCGGCGGCGAAATCGGCGATCTGTGCGCGCCGGCAGCCGGCGTCCCCACCGGCAACGTGCAACTCGGGGCCGATACCTGGGAGATTCAAATGGAGTACGATAACAACGTCTCCGACTGCTCGTACTCGCCATAGGGCGACGCGTGACGTAACGGCACGACGGGCCATCGCTTGCTTTAGCGGTGGCCTGTTTCGTTGCCGGCGATGGGTGGTAGAATGCAGTATGCAAAAGCGAATAGTAGCGATGGCAGCCGCCTTTATCTGCGCGAGCGCCGCAACCGGCATTGCGCCCGCCTTAGCGGGCTCTTCATTAGGCTCGGTCCGCGTCGCGGTGCGCGACAGCGCACAGCAGCCGCTGATTGGCGCGCCGATTGAGGTGCAGAGCGGGGGCTCCTACCGGCAGGTCTTCACCGACCGGCACGGGGTTGCGGTCGTTTCAAACCTGGCGCCCGGGCGAACGCTGATTCGCTTGACTACCGAAGCCGCGGCATGCCCGCAACTCGTCACGATCATGGCCGGCGAGACCGTACAAGCGCAGATGCGCACGCAACCCGCGGACGCCGCGCTGAATTGCACGGCCCACGTCGCGCGCCCGCAAGCGTCGCTCACGACCGATCTGTACGATATCTGGTAAGGTGGACTAGGCACGAGGCCGGCGCTCAACGCAGGCCGCGCTCCAACAGCGCGGCACGCAGCGCCGTGCGCCCGTTGACCCCGTAGGCGTCGTATACGGCTTGGATCTCGCGCTTGAGCGTAAATTCACTGCGACTGAACCGCTGCGAGAGCGCCGCGAGTTCGAGCCCTTCACCCAGCGCCAGCGCGAGCTGGCGACGCATCGCACTTAAACCCTCCGGATGAGCCGCAGATGCCGGCGCCCCGTTGGTTTTGAGGTTGGCGTAGACGACGCTCTTGGGAAAGTGCGACGCATGCGTGCGCGCGCGCTCGAGCCACGTCGGATCGTTGCTGGTTTCGGCTAACCCCTCCGCGGCGAGGGCCGCGCGGAAATGGTGCCCGGTCGAAGAGAAAATCGTGTACGCGATTTCGAATGCGCGGAAGGCGCTGGAGGTATTGCCCAATACCTGCTGCACGCGCCCGGTGGCGTACTTTTCAAACCCGACGTTGCGGCGGTCGTGCGCGATCGCCAGCGTCGGATCGATGCTATCGGTTCCCAGGCGAATGTAGGTGGAAACGTAGCGTTGGGCCTGCGCCATATCCACCGTGGCAAACAGGATCGCAAGGGCCACCAGCGCTTGACGCTCCTCGTTGGTCGTCGCGGCCCAACTGACGTCGCGCGCGAGACCGTGCGCGTGCAGCAGCTCGTCGGTCGCCCACACGTCGTTATGATTCATCCGTGCGACGTACGCGCGATCCACGTGCGCCGTCACCTGCCACGCCTGGCTCGGCGCGAGCTCCTTAGCGTCGCGCAACAGCCACTGCGCGCGCGCCGAGTCGCCCTGGAGGAATGCGTGCCAGGCCAGGATCCGAACCGTCAGAAAGCGGTCTTCGGCTAGATCCGCCGTCCATTGCGTCGATTCGTAGGCGCTTTCGCAAACCGCAACCGCAACGTTGTCGCCCACTTCCAGGCCGATGCGGCTCAACGCGTGGATCGCGCGAGATTTCGCTTGGCTATCGCAGCAATCGGGATGCTCCGCGGCGATCTGTAACGCCGCGCTTAAGTCTTCGATCTGCCGATCGAACATCTCGCGCCCGGCGAACATCCAACCGCGAACGATCAACGCCTCGAAGCGAAGCCCCGCCTCGCCGTCACCGACCGCTAGACGTACGTCCGGGGTATCGACGTCGTAGTCGCGGGTGAGCCACCGAAGGCGCATGCGCTGGTAGGCAAGGCGCGCTGCGCCGGCGGGGTGCGACTGCTCGACGATGCTCTGCGCGGAGTTGAACATCTCCAGCGCCGATTCGAAGTTCCGGCTATTGGCATACGCCTTGCCGGACGCGAGGTAGTAGCCGAACCGCCCGATTTCGCTGACAAATACGTCGCTGTAGCGCGCCAAGGTCTCCAACGCCAGCACCGGATCGCGGCGTGTGAGCACTTCGACGCGCGCCAGCACGCCTTGTTCGTCGAACGGTGACGGCCACTCTTCGCACGACGCGAGCAACTCGAGCGCGCGGTCGTACTGCGCCTCTCGAATGCACCCCCGTGCGAGCTCCAGCCGATCCTGATGCACGATCTGAGACCCGCTCTAGTCCTGGATCGTTCCGACTTGCGTTGTTGCGCCGGCCGTGACGTTCACCGTCGGACCGTTCAGTATCGACCCGGTTGAACTCTGGCCGCTTGCGGACAATTGCTGGCCGCTTGCGGTCGTGTAGTTGTTGAAGATCACCACGTGATAGGTACCGCCGATGATGGTGTGCATCGTAAACGTACCGTCGGTATCCGTATCGACCGTATTGGCGACGTTGCCATTCGAGTCAAACGCTACAACCGTAGCGCCATACACGGGCGTTCCCGATGAACTGAGCACGGTTCCGGCGATCTTTCCGGCCTCTACGGTCGGGACCGCGAAGAGCGTCGGACGAGCCACGAGCGAACCGTCGCTCTGCTGAGCGATCGATTCGAGCGCGTTGAAGTCGGCGATAACGTCCTCGGCGGGATTATCTCCGACCATGAACGGCGCCGTGATGGTCATAGCCACCGTACCGGGCGATACGGACGTCGTCTGCGTCGTTTTTCCAGCGCCGACGGTACTCTGTGTTTCGGCGTTGGTGAGGAAATCGAGCGGATACGTGACGTTGTTTGCTACCACGCCGCTGGATTTCACATCGATGACGAATTGCAGTTGCTGATAGAACCCGTTGAACACGCTGCCGATCCCAATTGAAGACGGATCGGTTTGCGCCGCCAACACGTTCACAACGTACGGCGTCGGGTAGGAAGCAAGTGTCGTCTTCACCCCATCCGAGATCACCGCGACGCTATCGATACCGATGTTGATAGCCGACGGCGATAAGTTTCCGATGCGCGGCGGCGCGTCGGTCAACAGAATCCCAATCGACGACGTCGGGATGCCGCCGAGCGTATCTTTCGTCGTGATGGAACGCGGCGCGACGGGCATAAGACCGTTCGAGCCGGTGCCTTGCGAACCGCTGCACGCCGAAAGCGCAAAGAGCAAAGCGATGATGGTGATACGAAGTTGCTTTGAATATTCCACGATATGCCTCCAGCACACAATAGCAAGCTCAGCCACGCATAAACGCGGCATTGCCCGTCGATCCCACAACCCAATTCCCGCACACCAGGGGACCCCAGTATAGCTCGCGCTACACAGCAATCAAGAGAACGTGCCAGTCGTAAAGTCCCGTTTTGTGTAAAGACTCGGAAAAAATGCCGCTTGCAACGTGCATTTATGTAAATGTTTAGTCCGAAATACCTAAAGATTGCGCAAAAAAAAGCCGCTCTTGCGAACAATGGCGGCCGCTATTTCATAGGGGAGCGTGGACTAGACGTCGCGGGTGGCGAAGCTGCGCACGGCGATCGCGGTGACGGCCACCACCCACACGACGCTCCACGCCAGCATTGCCGGCGGAGGCGGCGAGAGCACGAAGAAGGGCCCCGGCCAGCCGCTCAACCCGAATTGCGCGACTAGGACAACCGGCTGGAGCTGGTAGACGGCAACGCGCCACAAGGCATCCGACGGCAGCAGCAGCTGCGAGATGACGCCGATACGCAGCAGCGTTTCGTTGTGGTAGACCGGGCCGAAGCTCGCGACGATGCCTACGATCCAGGATACGCCGAATCCGACGACCGCAACGATGCTGGTGGCAACGGTTTGCAGCCGAGATGCGACCGCCAGCGTTAGGCAGAGCATCACGATCGCGAGCGCCGCGAGCGCAGCGATTGCGGCGATGGGGTGCGGCGGCTGGTAGCCGGTGACCGCATCGATCACCGCAAATTCCAGGCCGCCGGAGATTGCGGCGTACGCGCACAAGAGCGCGCCGAGCCCGAGCGCCTTTCCCACCACCACCGCCCCGTGTGAAATCGGGCGCGCGAGCACCGGCAGCAATACGCCCGATTCTATTTCCGCCGAGAGCATCGTCGCGCCCAACACGATTGCGGCAAATGCCAGGATAAAGCTGAAGAGATAGGCGATGAGCGGCACCAACGCCGCGGTAACGGCGCGAACCTCCAGCGGGCTGAGCGCGACTCCATGCTGCTTATGGATGGTATGGATGTGCTGCAAGCCCCAGCCCGTTAACGCTACCAGCGCGAGCGTGCCGAGAAGTGCCGCGATCGCGAAGCGCCGGCGAACCATCTCGCGAACGGTCATCCATGCGATGGTAATCACGGCGACCCCGCGAGTTCGATAAATCGTTCTTCAAGTGTCTGGACGATCGGTTCGACGGCATAGACGCGGGCCCGCGCCGTTACGAGCGCTGCGACGATCTCGGGCGTGCGCTCGTGCGCGACGTCGCGGAGCACGATCGCGCCGTTGCTTTCGGTGACGTCCCCGAACGACGCGAGCGTCGCATGTAGCGAAACGCCGTCCGCTCGCGCGCGAATGCGCAGGCCTCGTTGCTCGCCGAGAATCTCCTCACGCGTGCCGCTTGAGATGACCCTTCCGGATTTCACGATCGCGATGCGATCGCAGACGAGTTCCACCTCGGTCAGCAAATGCGAATTGAGAAAGACGGTGGTACCGCGCTCGCGTAGCCCGGCCAGGAGCGCCCGCACGTCGTAGCGCCCGAGGGGGTCGAGCGCGGAGGTGGGCTCGTCGAGGACGACGAGCGCGGGATTGCCGAGCAGCGCAACGCCCAGGCCTAGACGCTGTTGCATGCCCTTCGAATACGTCGCGACCCGATCGTCTGCGCGCTCGCTCAATCCTACGGCGGTGAGTGCGCGAGCGATATCCGGCGTACGCTGCGCCGCGTTCGTGCCCAGCAGTGAGGCGTGGAACGCGAGCACCTCTCGCGCGCTCAGCCACTCGGGATAGCGAAAGAGCTCCGGCAAGTAGCCGATACGTCGTCGCGTTTCACGATCGCCGATCGGCGCACCCAACACGTGCGCGGTTCCGGACGTTGGGCGGACCAAGCCCAGCAACATCTTCACCGCCGTCGTCTTTCCGGCGCCGTTCGCGCCGAGAAAGCCGAAAATGGAGCCGCGTTCGACGCGCAATGTCAGGTCGCTCAATGCCGTAACGGTGCCGTAGCGCTTTGCGAGCGCCACGGCACCGACGGCAAGGCTAGCGGAGGCTGTCGGCAAGTGCGATCGCTTCGCTCTTCTTGAGCGAGCCCACTACGGCGTAGATGACGGAGCCTTTCTGCCAGAGTACGCCGGCGCCCAGGCCCGTTTGATCGCCCAAGGCAAGGCCCTCCACGCCATCGACGCGCACGGGCGAGGCCGTTTGTTTATCGATCTGCAGCGGGATCGGCAGCGTACGCGATGGGTCGGTGATGGCGTGCAGTTGCGCCGCGACATCCGCCGGAAGATTGGGCATAGCGAACAGGTAATTCGCGAGCGTCGTTAGCGATGCCCCGGTAGAGGTAACCGACGGCGCTTTCGACTCGACGAGGAGGATCATATTATCGAGGCCGTGAGCCCGCAGATCCTTCGCGCTTTTGGGGACGTTTCCGTATGCGCGCACGATCGCGGAGGGGAAGGTGACGCGAATGGTCGAGCCGTCGAGCCCGGCCGGCATGGGCGGCAGGTTGCGATGGTTGCGGAGTTCGTACGCGCGGGCCTTCGCTGCGCTGAACGTAAAGGCCACGGTCGACGATTCCGTTAGATAGGTTTGCGTGCGTGCCGGAACACCACGCGGTGCGACGGAGAAACTGCGCGGCGCGAGCCCGGTGACTGCGGCAGCGTGCTCGAGCGAGACGGGCTGCTCGCGAGTTTTGAGCGAGCGACGCGGACTCTGTTGCAACGTTCCGAAGGCCTTCAGGCTTGGCATGAGGCGCATTTGCTCGCTGTCGGTTGCGGTAATGGCCAGCGGCACGAATTGATGGGGTTCGAAGATGGTGAGCATCTGCGCGGCGAAGCCGCCGAGCGGCGTGAAGATAAGCGCGCATACGAGTACCGCTGCGGCCGCAAGCCCCGCCAAACCAGGGGACCATGCGGCAGCGCTGCGCTTCGCATTATTGGAATACTGCTGCATATGGGCGTATGCTCGCGCGCTATCGACGGCCGGAAGCGGCCCGGAGAAGGCGCGTTCGCCGACGCGTGCATTGGCGAGGATGTCGTCGTAGCGCGCGTGACACGTCGCGCAGCCTGCGAGATGCGCCGTCATGCTTGCATCGATACGTTCCGGCTCGTCGATCGAGCGTCGAAGGATGGAGTCATCGTAGTGTTGCACGTTCGATTTCCTTTTTGAGGGCGCGTTCCGCTCGCGCGAGCCGCGTCCCGATCTGGGCGGTGTCGATCCCGAGAGTTTGGGCGATCTCGCGGTAGGTGGATCCGCCGTAGCGCAGCGCGAGCAGCTCCGCATCGTGCGGACGAAGACGGAGCAGCGCCGCGCGGACGACGAGTTGCATCTGATCCCGATCCAGGAGCGCGAGCGGGTCCATGGCAGCCTGGGCTTCGTGTAGGAGCGGGCGGCGGAGCCGAAACTCCGCGAGTTCCCGCGCGATGCGCCGTTTGCGCGATCGGATGAGGTTGAGTGCGCGATGGGCCACCGCGATGCTCAGCCAACCGGCGGCGGCAGGCACGGGCTCGCGGTGCGTGCGGACGAATTGCATGAAGGCTTCTTGCGCGACGTCCTCGGCATCGGCGCGATCGCCGAGGACGCGGTACGCGATAGCGACCAGCCGGGGATACTGCTCCGCAAAGAGCGCTTCGAGGCTTGACGATGATGGTGCGATAGAGACGGCTACCACGCGATCCGGTCCCTTCCTTTCGGGTTCATATCGCCAAAGCACCGCGGGTCTCACGTTTGTAACGTCGCACGAGGGTATCTGTAAATGACCCGAGTCGCATTGTTTCGACCCGGCGCTCGGGGGTAGAAGATAACAGCCTCACAGCAGGGCCGTCCCGGGATCGAGCGATCGTTCAGTCCCATGGGTTGCGGCTTCATCTATGGGCTTGCCGGCGATCCAACGCGATCGAAAGGAACGTGTCCATGCAATTGTCCGATAGGGTAGCCATCGTCACCGGCGGTGACACGGGCATCGGCAAAGCGATCGCGCTTGAATTTGCTCGCGGAGGGGCCAGCGTCGTGATCGATTACGTCGGCGATGCAACGCCGGCGTCGGCGGTGGTTAGCGAAATCGAGGGCCTCGGCGGCAAAGCCTATGCCGTCGCGGCCGATATCAGCAACGAAGGCGACGTGAGCCAGTTGCTGCAACAAACGATCGCGCGGTACGGCGGAATCGACATCTTGGTGAACAATGCCGGTATCGAGCAGAAGCAGCCGTTCCTCCAAACGCCGCTCGAGGTGTGGAATAAGGTGATCGCCATCAATCTCACCGGGACGTGGCTATGCTCGCAAGCGGCGGCGCAACAGATGGTTCAACAGAAGCGTGGCGGCCGCATTATCAATATATCTTCGGTACACGAAGACCTCGCAATGCCGACTAACGCACCTTACTGCGCGTCGAAAGGCGGCATTCGGATGCTGATGCGTACGATTGCCATCGAACTCGCGCAATATGGCATTACCGTCAACGACGTGTGCCCCGGCGCCGTGGAGACGCCCATGGATGCGAAGCTCGAGAGCGACCATCCCGAGTATGAGGTGCTCCTGAGCGAGATACCGTTGCGGCGAATGGCCAAGCCGGGCGAGATCGCCGCACTGTGCACGTTTCTCGCATCCGATGCCGGTGCGTATATTACCGGTGCTTCGTACGTGATCGACGGCGGAATGACCAGGCAGTCGGGGAGCCTGTAAGCGCTTGCCACGGCTGTTTGGCCGCGAATATTCCGCGCTAGAGCTCTCGGAGCGCACCGGCCGTTCCGAGCAAGTCGCCGGGATTCGTCCGTTTGATTTTGGCGACGGACGGGCGCGGGGCGTACGTGCGTTTGACGTGCGCAGCGGTGCCGGGCTGCGGCTTACCAGCGTGGCCGATCGCGCGCTGGATGTATGCGCGCTGGAGTTCCGCGGCATACCGCTGGTGTGGCACGGCCCCGGCGGTCTCGCAGCGCCGCAATACTATCAGCCGGAAGCAGAAGACTTCGCGCGCAATTTCTTCGGCGGTCTCTTTACGACGTGCGGCTTGAGTAGCTTTGGTCCGCCGGGCAGCGATGCGTACGGAAGTTTCGGAATGCACGGCCGCGTGAACCACCTGCCCGCGGAGGACATCGCAACGCGGACGATATGGGACGGCGATGCATGCAGGTTCGAGATTGCGGGACGCGTCTCGGAAGCGCAGATGTTCGGCGAAAACCTGACGCTCGCGCGCACGTTACGTGTGGAGCTCGGCGCGAATCGCCTTGCCTTGCACGACGTCGTCACCAACGATGGCGGAACGCGCCGCCCTCACATGCTGCTCTATCACTGCAATATGGGTTTCCCGCTCTTAGATGCCGACGCGCGGCTGGCAATATCGCAGCGAGCGATGCACCCTCGCGACGAACAGGCCGAGCGCGGCCTGAGCGAGTGGAACCACGGCGGAGAGCCCGATCCGCAGTTTGCCGAGCAGGTGTTCATTCACGAACCCGTTGCGTGCGCGGATGGCTTCGCGCGGGCCGTTATGGTGAACCGGGCGCTGGATGATGGGCGCGGAGTCGCGCTGGTGATTCGGTACGACATCGCGCAGTTGCCCGCGCTCTTTACCTGGCGAATGCTCGGGGTGAATACGTACGTGATGGGCATCGAGCCGGCCAACTGCCCGACGATCGAAGGCCGCATCGAGGCCGGCAAACGCGGTACGCTTCCGTTTCTCGAACCGGGCGAGAGCCGTTCGTACGACATCGTCTTCGAGGTATTGAGCGGTGCGGAGGAGATCGACCGGACGCTCGCAATGCTTCGATAATGTCCCGATCATGGCAGCAAGCTCGCGCGCTCGCGCTCACGGCCGAACTCGCCGATGCTCCGCCCGATCTGGAGCGCCATCGTATCGAAGGCGCGCTTGTAGAAACGACCAGAAGCTATCCGGGATATTATTTCGGCAACCGCTTCGTCCTCGACGAGGCCCCGACTGCCGGGAGCCTCGATGCATGGATGGCTCGCTATCGTGAATGTTTTGCGTGGCGCAGCGCAGGGTACCCGACCGTCTTCTCCTGGTACGAACCACACGGAAATGCGACGAGCATCGGCCTAAACGGCATTGACGTGCAGGTGATGTATGCAGCCTGCGACGGCTTGCCGGCTCAGCATCTCGCCCTCGAGACGGGGCGAATCATCGCTTTCTCGGGCGATCGCCACTGGGAACAGCTCGTCGACCTGGAGCTTGCGGCATATTCGTACGGAAAGACGTTTACGCGCTGGCGTGCATCGAGCTTTCGTGCATTGATGGATGCGGGGCGAGGCACCTACTACGGCATCGTCGATGACGACGGCGCGCTCCTGTGCGCCGCCGGAGGCTACTATCGCGACGAAGTTGCCCGCTTTGCCGGCGTCATCACCAGCGAGGAACATCGTGGCCGCGGCCTTGCGAGCGCGCTCATCACCGAGGTGCTCTCACGCATGCGCGGGCGCGCGAAGACACAAGTAATCGTTGCTGAACGCGGCTCTAAGGCAGCCGCGCTTTACGAATCCCTCGGCTTCTCGCCGTTCTGCGACAGCCATTCGCTGCAGATAGGCCCTCCCGAGGCGATCTAGAGAACGCGGACGGCGAAGGCAGCGATGTCGTCGTGGAAACGACCGCGAGTAAAGCGCTCGGTGTTTGCGAGCAACTCTTTGAGCTGATCCGAAACCGATGCATCCACATTACCGGCCAAGACTTTGGCAAGCCGATCCATGCCGAAAAAATCGCCCTTCGGCGAGCGCGCTTCGGTAATGCCGTCGGTCGTTGCGATGAGGAGCGTCCCGGGTTCGACCGGAATCTGGCGTTGGCGAAAGAGATGGTGCTGGTCGTCGAAAACGCCGACGAGCGGTGCGGTTGGAGCGAGTACGATGGGTTTCTTACCGGGTGCGATGAGAAACACCGGCTCGTGACCCGCGCAAGCATACGTGAGCGACCGTCGCCGATCGTCGAGCACCGCGAAAAATACGCTTGCGAATTGCTCGCTGCGTTCAAAGGCATTGTTCTCGATGAATACGCGATCGAGCGAGCGTAACGTGCGCTCGGGCGTAAGCCCCTCGGAGGCGTAGCAGCGTAAGCCAAACTTGATCAGGGCAGCATGAACGGCCGCTTGCGCACCCTTGCCGGAAACATCGGCGATCGCGAAAGCGACGCTCCCATTATCGAAGTGGTAGACGTCGACGATATCGCCGCCGACATGCCCCGCAGCCAGGCGGAACGTCACCGCATACTCGAGGCCATCGATGTGATGGCCTTCGTGCGCAAAAAGATGCCGTACGAGAATTTCCGCCGCACGCCGATCTTCGGAGGTGAGTACGTCGTCCCGCACCGGCTCGCGCGCAGCCAACTTCTCAACTGACGTGGGTCCGGGATCGGTCGCGATGGCCGTGGTCATGGCTCGATGGCGCTTACGTGGCATACACCCGCGCACGTTCCCGGCGCACCGCTGCGCCCCTCTGCTATCCGCGACTAAGGTGCGTGCGTCCCTATCCGGTTTTGATGCGCTTGCTTCGGCCGGTCGTATGCGGCGCCTTACCGCGCCCCGGCTCAAATCCGGTTGTCGACCTGCGCGCCACAATGGTAGCGTGCAGAACGCCGTCGGCGTCTTCGTCGGCAACGCGTTCGACGAGATGATAGCTTCCGCCAGCATGCATACGAGCCGCAGCCATGAATTGCCGCCCGGGCCGATCCGCTAGCGTCTCAAGCTGCTCGATGAGCGCCGAGCGCTTCAACGGTTCCACGCCCGCAAAGAGGCACAGCTCCGTTCCGCGAGCTGCAGCTCGGCTGCGCACTTCGCCCGCGGGCTCTGCAGCGTTGCCGCTGCGCATCCGCACGAGTTCCCCGCTACAGGCACGAAGCGCGGCGAGGATTGAGGGCCAATGGAGGCTCTTGGAGGGCTGGTTTTGCATTGGCATCCACGTTCGCACGCGTTCCGGCTCAGGCCTGGCTATGGGCTATGAAGCGCAGCCGAGGGCTCGCAGCAACCAGCGCAGCTTGGTTTGCAATCGATGGGCGCACGTTGCCGGGGTTATGCGTTTGACCGCCTGCCCTAGCTCAGCGACTTGCGTTAGACGGCGATTGCGCCTCGCGCGTGCTCCACATAAGCGCACACCACGTTGAGCAAGGCCATCTGGTCTGCGGAACGGCAGGACAGATCGAGAAGTTTCGGGCTGCAGACCAAGACGCTCATGGCGCGGGCGCGAGAAATCGCCACGTTGAAGCGGTTCGGCTCGAATAAGAATTCGATATCGCGCGGAATATCGTCGCCGCTCGACGTGGCCATCGAATAGAAAACCACCGCTGCTTCCTGGCCTTGGAACTTATCGACGGTGCCGACCGCTACGTCGATGCCGGCGCTCTTGAGTTTGCTTGTTATGAGCTTCCGCTGGGCGTTATACGGAGCGACCACGATAATATCGGATTGCCGGAGAGGCCTCTCTTTGCCGTCATCATCCACGACGGTACCATCCAACAAGGACACGATTTCGCGGACGATACGATCTGCTTCTTCCACGGAACGGGGGCCATTGCCGAAATGCTCGATTGGCAGGTAGCGAAGCCCGGATCCGCTCAAGCCCGTGCTCGTAACCCGGTGCAAATGCATTTTCGCTCCCGAATGCAGACGCCCGTCGTACATCGCCGTTGAAATGAAGCTGCAAATATCCGGGTGCATCCGGTAGGAGATATCGAGAAAAATACCACGGTGCGGTGGAACCGTCGTCGCTTGGGCGAGGAGATGTTGCAGGATGGAATCGTCCGCGTGGCTGGAGTGTGTGCCCAGGCTCACCTGCGCGAGTTGCGATGGATCCCCGAGTAGAACCACGTTCTTCGCACATGCGGAGACGGCAATCGCATCGGCGAGCGAAACCTGCCCTGCTTCGTCTATGAATAGGTAGTCGAACGTTCCCGCGAGCTCTTCGCGGGCGAAAAGCCAAGCGGTGCCGCCGGCCAAATCGTAGTCACCGCTATCGAAGGCCTCTGCATCGTCGATGGACTCGATGAACGGCTGTTCCAGCCTGGACTGGAAAGCCGAACCGGCATTAGTATTGCTGTGCTTGTAGAGGCCGCGGAACGTACCGCCGCGCTCGGCCATACAGTCTTCAACTTTATGTAGTAGATGGTGAATGGCTTTGTGCCCGGTGCTAAGGACGCCCACCCGTTTGCCGGCGCGAAGTAGATCGCAGATCACTTGCGATCCGGTGGTACTCTTG
This sequence comes from Candidatus Dormiibacterota bacterium, assembly GCA_035532835.1. Lineage (NCBI taxonomy): Bacteria > Bacillati > Candidatus Dormiibacterota > Candidatus Dormiibacterota bacterium. Next base: position 12,645 of record DATKQG010000048.1, on the reverse strand, counting down.
CCGCTGCCGGGAGGGCCTTGGATGAAAAGATAGCTGTTGTCGAGAGCCTGTACGACGGCGGAAACGCTCTGCGCGGAAACCTCCTCGGGCTGTAATACGGAATGTCCGACGACGCGTGGATCGCGGGATGAAAGAAGATCGAACGTCGCCGGATGCTGCGTTTGGAGAGTTCCGGCTTGATAGGCCTGGGCGATGCGGGTGAGTGCGCTGCGCTGGAGATCGGTGTTGATCGGACCGCGGGGAATCAGGGCGTCGACGGCCTTGGCGTCATCGGCGCTCCCGGAGCGTTTCAGGCGTAGGATGTTCTGCTCTTCGTCGATTTCGATAATCTCGCCGGCCGAATCCTGGAGCCGCGGATCGTGGACGTAACCGCGGTCCAGCTTGTGACGTTGCTCGGGAAAGCGATATGTGTGCACGAGATTTCGGTCCGCCGGTTTGAGCTTGTACGGGGCCGCGTCCGAGCAGTATTCTAAACCGCCGATTGCCTCGCTATCTTGGTCTTGGAGGGTATCGATGTTTTCGCAGCGGTCGAAATATGCCCACCAGACCGGTGCTTCTTCGCGACGATGATAGGAGAGAAGATGCCCCATGAGATATCGCGTGCGCCAGTCATCGCTTAGGCGATAGTACTCCTCGTCGCTCTGAGGCTGTGCGATGCCCTGGAGTAGCGTGCGCTCAAGATCCGTCGTGCGCGCTTGTTCGCGTTCGGCCGCCGCTCGACGCTTGCACTTCGCACAGCCTTCGAAGAACTCTGCGTGGCAGCGGTCGCGCGGCGATTTTACCGGCCGAAAGGGAAAGCTAACGCCTAACGTGGCGATCGCTTCCTCGCGGCGCGCGAGCAGCCATCGATGGAGCAGGTATGTCGACTCGCAATCGTCCTTGTTGTAATCTTCGATGTCGCGCAGAATGTTCGCATCCCGGTGAACGCGCCAATTCTCGAACATCACGATCGACTGGTCGCCTTTCTTCACTTCCGTCGAACGTTGTAATCCGTAAAAGCGCTCCAGGCGTTTAATGCTATAACTATCCTCACCGATCATCAGCGACTGCCGTACGACCGCATAGAGATCGACGAGCACCTCGCCACGAAGGAGAGCATCAACTTCATCTCCCCGCGTGCTGTGCTCCTGAGAAAGACGGCGCAGGGCGGCTTTTTCGTAATTCGCATAGTGGTAGACGTGCATGGCCGGATAGCGCCGCCGGCGCTCAACGATGAAATCGACGAATTGCTCGAACGCCTGTTTTTCGGCGGCACGATCCAAGCCCCAGAATGTCGTGAACGTTGCTTCATCATCGGGCAGCCAGCAGCCAAAGAGATATTCCAGCCCGCGGCCCGGCTCGTAGAGCGGGTCGCCTTCCATATCGAAGTAGGCATCGCCGGGAGCTGCCTCCGGCAGCAGGCCAAACCCGGTTCGCGGGTCGTGCGGCAGCAACTCGTAGACGGGCTCGGCGGTCTCGCGACTGCGCACTTGCAGGCGCGCTTGTTTACACAGCTTCGCGAAAGTTCCCGAGTTCATGCTCTTAGGGCTAACATTAGGGTCGGCTTGCGCGAGCGCTGCGACCGTCGTGATGCCGGCATCCTCGAGCTTTGAGACTTGATCGCGCCGCATCCACGCTACCAGGCTTAGGTGGTCGTCGCTGACGCGTTGATCCGTGCACGTCTCGTTCCAGGGGCACACCATGCAATGGTTACACTTCATAGGGTATACGCGAGCTGCCGCCTCTGCGGCAAGTGCGGGATCGGAGACGAACGCCAGAAAGCGCGATTTTAGATGGCGGTAGTATGCGGTGTAATCGTGTAGGCGAAATCCTTGCTTCTCACCGTTCCCCAGCACGATGTAGCCGCGGTCCGGCATGCGGCCTTGCAGCCGCATGAGGTGCTCGCTGTAGTTGCAAAGCTGGACGATAAAATAGGGCTTTGTGGAGAGCGCCAGCTTCGTGTCGATCGCTTCGTAGCTCCAGTTGCCAAGATCGGACGGGGTCTCGACGCGCTGGAGGAAATCTGCGTGTCCGAGAAACTGGCCGTCAAAGAACGTTGCCTGATAGATAATCTTCGCGCCCCGGCGCATGGCTTCGAGCGTTTGGCGTTCCGCCTCGCGGTACGCTTCCGCGCCGGGCTCGGCCCGCCCGAAGCAGACGACGTCGTCGGGGTATTCTTGCTGCAAGCGCTCGCGATAGCGATCCTCGTGGGCCTGGCCCTTCTCCCGAATCAGCTCCGCCTGCTCGTCGTCGCCATCCGGGCGGGGAAGTACTTTGAACGCGACGAGAGCTTCGAGCTCGGTTAAGCGCCGGCACTCGACGAAATTATTCAAATCCGTGGCAGAATAAACGAACCCGCCATCAACGCGCTGCATGAGGCACCTCAGAGCTGATATCGACGGAATCTACGGACGTGTTCACGGAAGGCATGGAGAGATTATAATGGCTCGCCATGCCAGACGCCTGGCATTGCCGTCGCTCGGATCGTAGTTCCTGCAGCTATGACCCCACATTGAGCGGCACGTCCATCGACTTTCCGTCGTAGATGATATGCACCGTCCACGGGCCGCCCATCGAAAACACGATTTTTGCGGTGAAGACGTTGGGGTTGCCCGGGGTTGGCGCCATGGGGACCTCGCGGGTCGGCATTTTTGTGCCGCCCATGTCCATGATCGGGGTTACCGTGACGTGTTGCGGAGGCGTTCCCGGGAAGGTGACGCGTACCGTTGCCATGTCCGTCGGTGTTGCCGGATCGAACGTTACCACGGGCGTCGTATTTGCGGTGCCGCCGTCCAGCCCCGAAAGATACGCGACGATGTCGGAGATTTGCGTTGTGGTGAACCCGAAGTTCGGCATCGGTGCTTTCGGCGCGGAGATGGCTTGCGCGATAGCGCCCGGCGCGAGCCGATGCTCGACGCCGTACAGCGCGGGCCCGATACCGCCCTTGAACGTAGCACCGTGGCAGCCTTCGCAACCGTTCGCCTGCACCAGCTGCTCGCCCGCATTCGCATCGCCGCCCGCTGCCGTCGCTGCGGCCGGACTTGCGGCAGATGCGCTCGCAGACGATCCGCCCGCCGTGGCAGACGTAGCACTGTTCGCGCTCGGCACCGCCGGGACGAGGCTCTCTCCGTCCACCGGAACGACGTGCAGATTCGGTAAATAACGCTTGCCGAACTGATACGGTCCCGCGTACGCAATCTGGAACGCAATCTGTGGCCGCGTCCCCGGGAATGCCGCGAGCTCGCTGATCACGGCAAAATTCGGTTCGAAATTGTGCGAATAATCGAGCACGAACTGCCGGTTCAGCGTATCGCTGGATGCCACGTCGTAGCGCAGCAGAATGTGGTTGCGCCAGCCGAGATCGCGTTCGGCTTCGAAGAAGAACCCGTTGAGCGGAACGTTGTACTCCGCGAAATCGGGATGCGCATCGACACCGTGGTAGTACATCGTTTGATAATGCCACTTGCTGGTTTGGTAGCCGAGGTAGAGCCCTTCGCGCGTGAACGCGTCGGAGCCCGCGAGGCCGCCGCCCGCATACGTCAGAGGCGCGAAGCCGCGCATCGCGACGGCGCCCACGCTCCACGGAACCACCATGCCGCCGTAGGAGATATTCGCATCCAGCGTGCGCTGATTGTCGGCTTGGTTGTAATTGAAAGCCGTCCCCGTCGGGCCGCTGTTCGTTAGGTACGACAGGTTGTACATGAACTCGTTCGACATACCGTTCATAGCGACGCCCCAGCGTGCATCGTTCGGGTTGAAATCGTTTTGCCCGGTCGTCTGCGTTGCGAGCAAGTAGTTGCCGATCGTCCACGCGTGCGCGGGCATGAACGGAAACGGCGTGTGAAACTTGCCGACTTGCAGCGAGTTGGTGCCGTGAAAGAGCCCGTTCCACGAGAGCCACATCTGTTCGGTCTGCCCGATTTGGGACGAATCGATCACGTGCTGCTCGGTATACCACGTAAAGTTGCGGCCGAGAAAGCCCCCGCCGAGAAGCGAGAGATCCGAGACGGTCGTCGAGCCGGGATTATTCTTATTGGCGAGGATCGATGTGATATACAAGCGCGCCGAAAGCGGAAGCGCCTTGTCTTGCAGATGGCGATTGAGAATTTGGAAATTCGTCATCATCACCATCATGCCGTAGCGCGTCATGCCGGGGAATGTGGTGTGACACGTTTCGCACGTTACACCCTGGCCGTTGGCAAAAACCGGCACGGCATCCGCGCGAGCGAATGCGGCGAAAAAGATGACGGCTGCAACGCAGAGTGCGCGCAAGCCCGCGTTGGTGGCACGATGCACCTAGTGGACCTCCTGGAAAGCGTAGTCGAAAACGGAGAGGGCTGACTACGAATGCGGAGGCGGGCGAACGAAGCGGTGGGAGCCGATCTGTACGGCAAGCGTGCTGGGGCACCACACGGACCGACGGGGAATGATCGTAGCGACTTCCGCGAAGAGCCGTTCGAGGTAGCGGCCGGCTTCGTGCGCGCTATCGATGCAGCGTGCGAGGAGCCGGGCGAAGAGTGAGAGTACGACCGCCGCGACGAGCGCGACGGCAATCTGTACCGCGTAGCCGAGCAGCGTTGCGTGCGTGCCTTCGGCGCGCTCCATGCCGGCGAACAGCACGAACTGCGCGACGGCGAGGCGCGGCCATAGCGCCGTGAGCGAGCGCTCTACCCCAACCCGGGCCATCACCCGGGCACGCATGAGCGCGCTCCCGGCAAGCGCGAGGCAGAGGGCGATGAGTACGGCCCCCGAGATCTCGAAGGTGGGTGCGAACCACGCGTGGTGGCCGTCGGCCATCGTTCGGCCCGCGAGCATATACGCCAAACCGTGCCCAACCAGTGCGGTCGGGACGGCGGCTACAGCCCAAACGGGAAGTCGCGGCGCTTTCACAGCCTGAGAGGTTCGCGGCGCGCGGCACTGCCCCCGCTATGCCAGGAGCCGCGCACACCGAGTGACAACGGTTCGCCCTATGGTACGACATGGTGTGGTCGCCGCCGTCGCGGCATTTGCCCTCTTGGCAGCAACGCCGAGCGCTTCGTTCGATCCCGTGCAGTTGGCGGTCGGCACGAAAGCGCCAATCGCGGTTCATTCTCGCCCGCTCGTTATCGTAGCCTTCGCCTCGTGGTGCGTCGGGTGTTTGGACGAGATGCCGCGCGTCATTCAGGATTATGCGCGGTTCAAGGACCGGGCCGATTTCCTCGGTGTCGATTATTTGGATAACCCGAGCGCCGGCGACGCCGTTGTGGCGAAGTATCACATTCCGTTTCCCGTCGTTCAATCGCATCCTAACACCGACGCACCGCCGCCGGTGGATCCGAACGCATCGGTACCGGAAGACTCGATTCACCTAGCAGGCGTACCGCCCAAGGCGTTGCTGCAACTGCTACCTCAAATGGCAAAATCGGGGATCGACCCGGCGACCATCGCGAAATTAAAAGACATCGGAACCTACTGCGCGAGCGCGAGTGCATCTGCGTGCACCGCCTACGCTACTGCACGCGGCGTATCGTTTACTGCGCCGGTACTTGCGCCCGTGAATGTTGCGAACATGCCGGCGGCGACGGTGACGCTGCCGCACTTGTACGTCGTCGACTCAAGCGACATCGTGCGTGCCGATGTCTCCGGCTACAATTCAGGTGAAGACCCCATCGTCATCGAACTCGCAAAACTCGGCATAAAGTAGGCTGGCTCCCACCTCAACGTAAGTGCAAGCTTGACATAGTATATCCATATTCGATATATTGGTCAACGATAGATGCTTGCTCGATTTGGGGAGGCTGGATGCCTAACGAGATAGACGTGCTGCTTCCGCTTAACCCGCGAACGTTTTACGTGCTGCTCTGTCTCGCGGAAGAAGACCGTCACGGCTACGCGATTTCGAAGGCGATTGAAGCGATCACCGATGGCGCGGTGCGCCTGACGCCCGGCACGCTCTATCCCCTCATCCGCCAACTGCTCGTCGACGGCTGGATCGTCGAGCTTCCGGAAGATGCGGAAGATCCACGTCGCCGTCGATATCGCCTCTCGGCATTTGGCAAGCGCATCGCGCAGGCGGAAGCGCGTCGGCTGGACGCGCTCGTTCGCGTCGCGCGTTCGTTTCATCTGCTGCCGGCAGGGTCGCGAGCGTGAACGCGCTCGGGGTGCTGGCACGCGCCGCGCTCTACGCCTATCCGAGCGACTTTCGCGCGCATTACGCCGACCAAATCCTGGCGGACATCGCCCATGATGGGGCCCATCCGGCCGCTTTGCTCTTCGATCTGCTTAGAGGTGGAATCGCCATGCGCTTCGAGGGTTTTCTCCGTAATGCGTCTTACGCGCTGCGTCGATTGCGAGCAGCGCCCCTTTTCGTTGCGATCGTCATCCTAACGTTCGCGCTGGGAATCGGCGCAAACGTCGCGGTCTTCAGCGTGCTCAACGGTGTCGTGCTTCGGCCGCTCCCGTTTCCGAACGCGTCGGGCCTGGTCATCGTGCAGGCGCACGACCCGCGCGGCCACACGTTTCCGGCAATATCGGTAACCGACGCATCCGATCTGCGCACGCAGACGCACACCATCGCTGCGATTGCCGCCGTCAGTGACGATCAAGGCACGCTGCTCGTCGGCGGGCGCCCCGTCTCGCTCTACGGGCTCGACGTTATGCCCGAATACTCAACGATTCTGGGCATTAAGCCGGAACTCGGCCGGGCGCTCGAACCCTCCGACGGCCGTCCAGGCGTGCATAATATCGTCATCTCATACCAGATATGGCAGAAATACTTCGCTCTACGCCCGAGCACGCTAGGGAGCACGCTCTCGCTCGACGGCCAGTCATTTCGCATCGTTGGCATCTTGCGTCGGAATCAAACGCTTGCCGACCCATCGCAGGGGTCGATCGGTCACGGGGATTTCCTTAAAGCGTTGCCGGAAACGGGCACCGCGCGTAGCCGCGGCGCGCGCTTTCTTGGAGCCGTAGCACGGCTCTCGCCCGGCGTTTCGCTTGCCAACGCCAACGCCGAGTTTAAACTTATTTCTAACCGGCTGCAACGCCTCTATCCCGATACCGACGCGCACTGGACCTTCTCGCTGGTCTCGTTTGTCGGCACGGTGCTTGGAAGTGCCGCTTCGTCGCTATGGATCATTTTTGCAGCCGTCGTCGGCGTGCTCCTGATCGCGTGTGCGAATATCGGTAATATGCTTGCGGCGCGCTGGTCGTCGCGCGATCGTGAACTCGCAATTCGTCGCGCGCTTGGGGCGTCGTCACGGGCGATCGCAGGGCAACTCTTCATAGAGACGGGCGTGCTCGCGTTTATCGGTGCGATTATCGGCATCGTCCTTGCTTTCGCCGCGCTCCACGTGCTGAGCGGCCTGATGTCCACCGCCCTGCCGCGCGCATCGTCGGTGCGGATCGATGCCGTGAGTCTGTTGTACGCGATGGGCGCCGTCATCATAGCGACCTTCCTCGCCGGCCTCTCGCCACTGCTCTCGCTGCGCGCAAACGATCTGCATTCGGTGTTAAAGTCCGCGGGCCGCGGCGGCGACGGATCGCGCAGGCACCGCATGCGAGCCGTGCTCGTCGTCCTCGAGGTCGCGCTCGCGCTCTCGCTCGTCATCGTCTCCGGCCTGATGCTTCGCGGCTTCGTTGCTCTGGTGCATACGCCGCTCGGCATTCGTCCGGAAGGCGTGGTCGTCACGGAGAGCGTCGCCGTACCGCAGCAGTACGGTTCGCCCGCAGCGCGCGCGACGATGCAACGCGCATTGTTGCGGCGTCTTCGCGTGTTGCCGGGCGTTGAGGCCGCATCGCTGGCATTGAGCTACCCCCTCGGTGATACGCGGATCGGGGGCTCGATAGACGTGTTCGGCCGCACGTATCCGAACGGAGGCGCGCCCTTCGCCTGGACCAACGATGTAAGTCCCGAGTACTTCCGCGCTCTCGGCATACCGCTCGTGCGCGGAAGGGCCTTCACCGCTAGCGACGCGACGGGTTCCGCGCCGGTCGCCATAGTGAACCAAGCCTTCGTGGCACGCATCTTGAAGGGAACCGACTCGCTGCAGGCGCGTATTCGCCTCCAGGGTCCGGGTTCCGCGGGAGCGTGGGCGGCCATCGTCGGCGTCGTCGCGAACGAGCGCGACAGCCTTACGAGCGCGCCCGAACCAGAGGTGTATACGCCGGCAGCGCAGGCCTCACCGCCGTACCTTAGCTCCGTCGTCTACGCACCGCGTGTCGATGTCGCGGTAGCGGGGCGCGAGGTGCAGGGTGCGTTCGCCCGCACGATGCCGTTGGTGCAGCCACCTGCCACGTATACGATGCCGCAGCTCGTTGCGATCGCAACGGCGCAAGCCCGCTTCGCGGCGATTCTGCTCGGTCTGCTCGCGCTTATTGCGTTGCTGCTCGCGCTCTCCGGCATCTTCGGCGTCGTCTCGTTCTCGGTGACGCAGCGCGTGCGGGAATTCGGCGTTCGCACTGCGCTCGGAGCGACGGCGCGTGATATCGTGATTGATGTCCTTCGTCGCGCGTTCGTGACCACGGCGACGGGCGTAGCGTTAGGCCTGGTGCTGGCAGCGATAGCCGCGCGCGCGATCGCCTCGCAACTCGGCAGCATATCCCCCTTCGATCCAGCGACCTTTGCGACCGTTGTCGTACTCGTCTTTCTCTGCACCGCGCTCGCGTCGTTGCAGCCGGCCATGAGGGCAACGCGCGTGCAACCCGCCGAAGCGTTGCGATACGAATGAGGCCACAAGCGATCGGCGGTATGGACGTCGCTCGCACGCCTCGGAGGCGCTTATCCAGACGTGTCCTTGTCCCCGCCGCGATAGCGCTGCTCGTGGTTGCGTGCGCGTTTGCCGTGTTCTCTCTCGCCCGTAGCGATGGTGGTGTCACCGTCGATCGCGCGGCGCTCGTCACGAGCGTGGTTCGCCGAGGAACGCTCGAGCGTTCGGTCTCTGCGGCCGGAACGCTGCAGCCGCAGGAAGTGCACGTCGTCGCCGCCGTCCAGCCCGGCATTATCGATGCCGTATTCGTCAAGCCTGGAGCCGCGGTATTCGGCGGAACGCCGATCGCGCGCATGAGCAATCCCGATCTCGATGCTGCGGTCGTAAGTGCCTCATCCGCGCTTGACGTTGCGCGCGCTCAACTGCGCAGCGCGCAGGCGCAGGCGCAAGCCGCCGCGCTCGCACAGCAATCGGCATACGCCACCGCGCGCGCACAAGCCGACGTAGACGCGATCGATCTCACGAGCCTTCGATCGCTCCTGCATAGCGGGTACGTTGCCGCTCAGACCTATCAGATCGCAGCAATCAAGGTGACGCAATCTGCCGCTCAGGTGCGGGTGGCACGTTCGCAGATCGGCGTCGGAGCGGCCGAATCGGCGGCGCAGATCGCTGCCGCTAAGGCGCAAGTCGATCAGGCCGCAGCGCAGCTCCAGGCGAAACAGGCTGAGGTCGCTGCGCTCGTCGTTCGCGCACGGTCGTCCGGCATCGTACAATCGGTTGCGGTCGATCCCGGAGCCCGGGTGGAATCGGGGACGGAGCTTGCACGCATTGCCGATCAGCAACACCTCAAAGCGGTGCTGCAAGTCGCCGAAGGCCAGGTGCACGATATGGCGATAGGCATGCCGACGCGCATCGACACCGGAAACGGCATCGCCAACGGACGTGTTGCGCGTATCGCTCCGGCGGCGCAAAACGGGACGGTCAATGTCGACGTGGCGCTCACCCAAGCACTTCCGCCCGGGGCACGCCCCGATCTTACCGTCGATGGTACGATCGATCTGCAAACATTGCGCGGTGTGCTCTCCATCGCTCGCCCGGCCGGGGCCGCCGACAACACCGATGCCGAACTCTATCGCCTCGATCCGCATGGCAACATCGCGCGGCTCGCGCACGTGCGCCTAGGCCCCGGCTCGGCAGATCGCATCGAAGTACTCTCCGGCCTCGCTGCGGGCGACGCCGTCATCGTCTCGGATACCTCAGCGTACAACGGCATTTCGACGCTCCGCTTGCACTAACGAAAGGGAAAACGATGCTCCTAGAACTTCACGCCGTCTCCAAGAACTACTCTACCGATGAAGTGGAGACACGGGCTCTGCGCGACATCACCCTATCGATCGATCGCGGCGACTATGTTTCGATCGAAGGACCGTCCGGCTGCGGGAAGTCGACCCTCCTCTCGATCATCGGGCTGCTCGACGCGCCGACGAGCGGCTCGTATATGCTCAACGGCAACGCGGTTGAAACGCTCTCAACCACCGATCGCGCCGGCATTCGCAACCGTGAGATCGGTTTTATCTTTCAAAACTTCAACCTCATCGGCGATCTAAGCGTTGAAGAAAACGTCGAGTTGCCGCTAATCTACCGCGGCGTAACCAAGAGCGAACGCAAACGTCGCGTGGCCGAAGTACTGCATCGCGTCGATATTGCGCATCGCGGACGCCATTATCCGGCGCAGCTCTCGGGCGGACAGCAGCAACGCGTCGCCGTCGCTCGCGCGCTTGCGGGCAATCCGTCGGTGCTGCTTGCCGACGAACCCACGGGCAATCTCGATAGCGCTCACGGCGATGCCGTGATGGAATTGCTGGCGGAACTGCACGAAAGCGGTTCGACCATCGTCATGGTCACGCACGATCGCCGCTTCGCCAAGTACGCAAAACGCACCATCGGGCTACTCGACGGCTGCGTAGCTGGCGCCCCGGAATTTGCGGAGGCACGCCTCTAAGCTCGGCGGCTCACCCCGCCATGGGCCTGGAAGCAGCGACTGTTCCGTGCTTCGAAGGCTGCTTGGCGCAGTATAATGGCGCCCATGTTGCTCCACGTTGGGATCTATCTGGTGTTGGGCGTGGCCCTTGGCTATGTGGGTGGCCTGCTCGGCATTGGCGGTGGATTGATCGCGATTCCGATGCTGGGGCTATTCTTCGGCTATTCCGAACAGGCGGCGCAGGGTACGGCACTCGTGATGATCGTGCCGAACGTGCTGCTTGGCCTCTGGCATTATATCCGCAAGGTCGGTATGGATCTGCGTCTGGCAATCACGCTGGCCGTTACCGCCGTGCCGTTCACATTTGTGGCGGCGCGCATCGCAACGACGCTCCCCAGCAAACCGCTACGCATCGCGTTTGGCGTGTTTATTCTTGCCATCGCCGCGCAAATGGCGTATCGCGCGCTCGCGCACAAAAAACGCGAAGGCGAACCGCGCGTGCTGCCGTGGCCGTTTGCCGCAATCGTCGGCGCGATCGGCGGTTCGCTCTCGGGCATCTTCAGCGTCGGCGGCGCGGTGTTCGCCGTACCGGTCATGTCCACGTTTTTCGGTTTGAGTCAAGTGGCCGCGCAAGGCATGGGGCTCGCGCTGGTCGCTCCGGGAACGGTGGTGAGCATCGCGACGTTCGCTGCCGCTCACGACGTCGATTGGATTACCGGCATCGCGCTGGCGATCGGCGGCGTTTACTCCGTTCCGCAGGGCGTCAATCTCGCCAAGCGCCTTCCCGAGCGCGGGCTACGCCTGATATTCGCCGCTTTCATGCTCGCATCGGCATTGGGGCTGTTCTTCCGAGCCTAACCGATCGCTGGCGGGTCTTATGGCTGATTGATGGAGATGGCCTTACCGTTTTCGTTGAACCACACGATGCCGCCGCCTAACATAACGCCTTGATCGCGCGAAAACAGATCGGCCGGCACCGCGCGTTCGACTTCCGCGCGAACGCCAGGGGTGAAGATGCGATCGTATTGCGCCAGCAGAGTCGCTCGATTTGGGATCATCCTTGATTTCGAACCGGAATTAACGCGTAGCGGGTACGCAATGAAATTCGACGCCGTGCGGGCGTCCTGAGCGATCACGGCACGCCGAAACGCGCGAACGCTCATATCTACAATGCGATCCGATGTTGCGCCCGCCGCATCGTAACGATGCGTCGGCGTTCCGCCGATTTCGCCGTCTTCCAGCAAGCGAAGGGGGTGCGATTGGCCGGTACGCGGGTCCAGCCACGTGCCGCTGATCGCCGAGCAGCCTTTCAGCGTGCCGCGCAGGGCCGGCCTATCCGTCGCTGCCGCATTCAACGCGAGCACTCCGTTGCGCTGCGTCCCGCGCAACGAAACGTCGGCATACTCGGGCCCCGCGCTTATTTGCCCGCTAACTTTTGGGCCATCGAACGCGAACGTCGCACGAACCGGCCGTTCGCCAATCGTGCCCTGATAGATCACGAGCATCCCATAATCGCTCGCGCACGTTGCTGCCGCAGGCTGACCGTGCAGCAGCGTGATTCCGGCTAATAGGAACGACGAAAGCCAAGTACTCAAAGCGATAAGCCCCCTCTACAGTTGCCCGTTCGACCCCGGATTGCCGGCTTCCGGGCACCGCGGCAAACAACGTGAGGCCGCTCTTTGAACGGCCCCACCTGACGCGTACGCTACGATCGGTATGGGTGCAGAGGGATCAGCGAAGTTACAACATCTTCGAAAGGCGCGAAAGTTCGGAGGTACGCGTCGCAATGATCGTGCGATACATTCCGCCGAGGTTCTGCGCGTTCGATTGCAGGCCAAGCGTCGCCATCGATATCTGCATCGCGTCGAGCCGCATCAGCGCAGGAACGAAGGCCGTCCCCGCGTTGCCGCCGCCCCACCAATTCGACGAATTGCCCATCATCGTCTGATAGCCGTCGCCGTACGCCATCATCTGGCCCATCGTCCCGCCCATCATATT
>DATKQG010000047.1 GCA_035532835.1 Candidatus Dormiibacterota bacterium | reverse complement strand
TACGCCGAGCGTGCGCACGTCGACGGTTCGGAGCATGGTGCGATGGCCGCCGATGCGCGCCGGACGCATGCGCGGCTGGCCGGCCCGAATCGCGGTGCAGTCGGAACTGGTTCCACCGACTTCGATGAAGATGCCGTCGCTCACGCTCTCGTGCAACAGGGCGCCGGCCACACCGGCTGCGGGGCCCGAGAGCAGCGTCTGAATCGGACGGCGCTCGATTTCGCCGACATCCATCACGCCGCCGTCGCTGCGCATGATCATCAGCGGCGCGTCGATCGCGGCACCCTTCACGGCTTGAGCCGTCATCCGCGCGGTGTGGACCATCTTCGGAAGAATCGCGGCATTGAGCGCGGCCGTGCGCGTACGCGCGCGCAGGCCGTACATGGCGGTAATATCGTGGCCGGCGGTAGCGAAGACGCCGCGTTCGCGCGCGGCGCCGGCCGCATAGGCCTCGATCTCCGGGCGATCGACGCCGAAGGCTTGCGTCGCAACGATCGCTTGCGCGCCGGAGGCGATCAGCGCATCGACGGCCGCCGTAATCGCGGCCGGGTCGCGTGCGGATGCGAACGCAAATGCGGGCGTCATCTCGATGCCGGGCGCGAGGGCCACGGGTGCGAAGCGCATTTGGGAGCGCGCCAGCCAGCCGCCGCGGCCGAGCAAGCCGAGAACGCCGACGCGCGCGACGTCGCCTTCCAGGAGCGCGTTGGTCGCCTGCGTCGTCGAATGCGCTATGAACGCCACGTCGGAGGGATCGACGGCGGCAGCCTCCAGCAGCGCGGCGATGCCGGCTACGATGCCGGCGGCCACGCCCTCGGGCGCGTGGTGCGTGGTGGGGATCTTGACGCGAGCGATCAGAGCGCGCGTCGACGCGTCGATGGCAACAACGTCGGTGAAGGTGCCGCCGACATCGATGCCCAGGCGCAGCCTGCGCGCCACTTACGGGATCACGTCGGCACTCGCCGCCCACGCCGTTCGCGCGACCTGTGCGAGAATCGCATCGCATTGTTTGCGCGTTACGCGCGCGTTAGCGAGCATTGCGACGATCACTACGTTGCGTCCGTTGATCTGCGCGATGCCGGCGTCGTTGCAGGCGTCACGCACGTTGTCGAACCGCGGCGAGGTGCCGGAGATGTGCGCGAGACGCGTCCCGGCGGGAAGCCCGGCGGCCAAGCCATTCGCGCCTCCTCCGGATGCGTGCAGCAGCGCGCCGATAAACGCGCGCCGGGATGCGTCGCTCAAGATCTCCCCGCGCGCGAGCTCGGCCAGGAGCAGCGCCACCGCGGCCGGCGAGCCCGCGTTATCACCGCCTCGGGCAAACGTTCGTTTTGCACTTTCGTCGAGGCCCAAGCCCGCTTCATCGGTGCGAATCAGCATACCGTCGAAGCCGGCCGTGCGCAGCGCGGTATCGATCGCGTCGGTGCCTCCCACCGCATGATAGAGCACGTCGGTTGCGGACCGATCGTCGAGCGAGAGCGAGCGCGCGAGCGCATCTCGAACGGTGGTGCTTCCGGAACTTTGGGTGATCGGGGCATCCAGGGCAAGCGTGCCCGCGTCGACCGCGCGGTACGCCGTAAGCGCCACCGCCAGCCGCATGAGGCCCGCAAGCGGAAACGCCTCATCCGAATTCCGTTCGAAGAGAACGTCGGTTTCCATATCCCAAATGACGATACCGAGGTCGCCGCCGGTCGCGACGTGCGCGCTGCGCACGATGCCGTCGATGCGTTCGCCCAGCATCGCTCGCTCCGAAACGGGCGCCTGCGACACCTGCGCGACGATCGGCGCGACCACGATCGGCAACACGTGTTTAGCCGATCGCCGCGAGTTCGTCGTAGAGCACGCACATCGTCGCGATGCCTCCGAAGAGCTGCGCGAGATTGAATTTTTCGTTCGGTGCGTGAATTTGGTCGTCGGGCAGGCCCACGCCGATCATCACCTGCGGCAGCCCCAGTATCCGATCGAAGCTCGCAACCGGGCCGATCGATCCGCCCGTGCCGATGTAGACGGGCGCTTTGCCAAAGCCCGCCTGCATGGCGCGCGATGCCGCTCCAACCGCGGCATGATCGCGTGACATCACCACCGCTCGCGTCAGGCCGCCGTCTTGGACTTCGACGCGCACGCCGGCCGGAGCGATCCGTTCGATGTACTCGGTAACGAGCGCTCGCACGCGTTCGGGATCCTGCGTGCCGACCAGACGCGCCGAGAGTTTGGCTTTGGCCCAACTCGGGATGATGGTCTTGCTGCCGGGGCCCTGATACCCGCCCCAAATGCCGTTGCACTCCAGCGTCGGACGAAACCACATGCGTTCGAGCGGGAGCCGGCCGCGTTCGCCGGCGAGCGCCGGAACGCCGAGTTGCGCGGCCTCGGTGCTTTCGTCAAACGGCAACGCGCGCAGTTCCGCGGCTTGCGCCGCGTCGAGTTCGGCAACGCCGTCGTAGAAGCCGGGCACGGCGACCCGGTCGTCGGCATCTTTGAGCGAGGCGATGATGCGTGCAAGCGCTTCGATCGGATTGCGCAGAATGCCGCCGTAGTAGCCCGAGTGCGTATCGGCGGCCGGCCCGTGCACCGTGATCTCCCAGTTCACCAAGCCGCGCACCGAGGTGGTGAGCGACGGCACGTCCTCGGCGAAGACCGCGGTATCGCTGATGATCGCGACGTCGGCTGCGAAAAGATCGCGATAGCGCTCCAGCGCAGCCTCGAAATTCGGGGAGCCGATCTCTTCTTCGCCTTCGACGATGACGCGCACGTTGACCGGCAACCGGCCGCGCGTGCGCAGATGCGCCTCCAACGCCGCGAAATGCATCAAGACCTGGCCCTTATCGTCGACGCTGCCGCGGCCGTAGATTTTTCCGTCGCGCACGGTCCCTTCGAACGGCGGGCTCTCCCACAGTTCGATCGGATCGGCGGGCTGCACGTCGTAGTGCCCGTAGATCAGGATCGTGGGTTTACCCGGTGCGCCGAGCCACTCGCCGTAAGCCAACGGGTTGCCGTCGGTTGGCAGCACGCGCGCGTTGAATCCGATCTCTTCCATGCGTCGCACGAGCCGCTCGCAGCATCGGCGCACGTCGGCGGCATGAGCGGGGTCGGCCGAGACCGACGGAATCGCAATCCAGGACCGCAGCTCTTCCAAGTATTCCTCGCGCCGCTCATCTACGTAGCGCTCGATCGCCGTATCCATAATATTGTTGTCACACGCCTTTTTCAAATTGCGCCGGTTCGAACGGCGCGCCGAGTTGCACATCAAAGGTTTTGCCGTCGCGCTCCATCTGGAAGGCGTGCGGCTTGCCGTCGTAGGCTCGTAATTGCGTCTGATAGGTCCCATACTCCCACCAGAACTTGCCGTCGAGACGATCGACGATATCTCCGGTTCTCATGCCCACATCCCAGGCGGGGCCGCCTGCGCGGACATATACGCGCATATAGCCGTCGACGGTTTTGAACAACGTGTAGAAATACGTCGGCGGATCGTGGGGTGTGACCGCGAGCCCGCGCTGGAAGAGGTTGTGCGCTCGCACGGGGTTGGCCCGCATCCAACCCCGGACGCGGCGGACGTCGCGCACGGCCAGCCGTTCCGCGTCGCGTTCGTTCGGAATCCCCTTCGAAACCGCGTGCTCGTGCCATTCATCCACGATCCAACCGCCGCAATCCTCGAGCACGAGGCCGATGTCCAGATCCGTGCCCTCGATGAGGTGAAAAGTCGAACTCTCCGCGCGCAGGTAGGCGGCATAGTTTTTGTTCGAGCAGTCGGTCGAATTGGGTTGGTCGTGCTCGCGCAGCGGCGTCAACCCGGCCGCGGCGAGCGAATCGACGACCGCGTTCGCGGCCGCGATGCCGAGCGGCGTTCCGTCGTCGTCGACGGCGATGTGGCCGGCGGCCACAGGCGGCGCAAGAAAACCGGTCGCGGCGGCACGAGCGGGCGCCGCGACCGATGCGAACGCAGGCGTGCCGAAGAGCGCGGTGGCGGCGACGGCCACGAGCAGCGCCGCCGCCGTCGCAACGCCGACTTGGAAGGGCAGCGTTCGCTTCGTAATCTCCGCCAGCGGCACCCCGGTGAAATTCGCCACCCAGACGTTCGCGGTGTTGGTGGGATCGCACACGTTCTGTACCTGCACCACGGCCATCACGGCGGCGACCAGCACCGCAGGCGGCAGCGCGTGCGACGCCAGCAGAACGGTAAAGACCGCGATGCCGACGCCGAACGGGTTGAGCGGCCCGCGATAGAGCACCAGCGGGCTCGCTAGGCCGAAGATGGCGACGAATGCGATGGGGTTGCGCTCCCAACCGCCCGCAACCAGAGGCTGCAACGCGCTGGCGAACTCCGGCTGTTTGGTCGCGACCAACAGCATCCCGATCCCGATGAACAAGAGCACCGCGGGAGCGACGTCTTCCACGCCTCGGATCGCGGCCGCGACCAGCGTCGGCACCGCGCGGCGTGGGCGCGTAACGAGCACGCCGTAGATCGCCGCCAGGATGAACGCGACGCTCGCGTCCAGGTGCAACGTATAGTAGAGCACGAGCGGAAGGATCGGTGTGACCAGCGCCCACGGCGGAACCGAACGATCCGATTTCTCGGCCGCTACCGCCCAGGCGGCGTAATCGCGCTCGCGGCGAAACGCCACGATCGCGTACGTCACGAGCGCAACGCCGTCGATCGCCGCCAGCAGGACGGCGTAGCGAACCATCGTCTGTTCGCTCACGCCGAAAAACTGCGTGTAGAATTGCCAGTTGACGATGTTGAAGATGAATCCCAGCGCGAAGGCCATGAGGAAGAGCGTCGCGGCGATCGTACGAGGGACGCCGGTGGTCATCATGATCGGCAGCGCGATCGATCCGATCATGATGACCGCGCCCAAGCCCGAAAGCGACGTAAACAAGATCGCGACGATCGCGCAGAGTACCATCGCCAGCACGAACGGCCGTTCCCCGCCGTACTCGGCCGCCACATTGACCAACGCCCGCGCGATCCCCGTATCCATCGTCACACGCCCGAGCAGCGCGCCGAAAATCACCGCTACGTAGACTTTGGCCAGCGATGCCGAGCCGTCGACGACGATGCCGGGCAGATGCGCCGCCGGAACGCCCGCCGCGAGCGCCATCGCGACCGCCATCAGCGGCAGCGCCAGAATCGCCGGCATCCAGCGCGCGTACATCATCGACGCGAAGGCGAGAAAAATCAGCAGAACCAGGAGCGCGCTCATGGGTGGATGACTTTAGCGAACGGCGGCAGCGTCTTGTGGCGTACGTATGATTCGTACGTCACGCGATCGATCGCGTCGGCCCGTTCGATCTCCCTCTGCGCGGCCATGTGGTATCGCTCGAGATTCGAAGCCAGATGGCCGGGGCGACTCTCGTGGAGCCACGCTGCGGTATAGAGCGTGCCCAGGCTCTCGTAGTCGTCGCGCAGTTCCCAAAACCAATACTTGCACCAGAAGAGATCGCGCAGCGCCGGCCCATGCGGTTCTCGCACGTGCTTGAGAGCATCGGCATAGTACGCTCGAACCTCGGTTGCACTTTGAAACGCCCGGCCGAGCACGTCGTATCGCCGAGCGGCGAGAAACATGGCACGCGCCGCGCCCGCATGCAAGGGCGGCGTCGTCTGCAAGAGATGCGTCTCTACCGATTCTGCATCCAAGCGGACCGCGTGCAGATCGACCTTCGCCATGCGCGCCGCGACGGCCGGATCGAAAGGGTCCGACCAAAAAAGACGGTCGGTCGTATCGTAGGCAGAGCCCTCGAGACGGGTGAGCGCATTGCCGAGCAGCGCGATGTCGCGGCCGTAACGCGCGTCGTCGACGCCAAAAAACGCGGCCGGAAAGTCCGCTTGAAAACGCTGCGGCGCCAGGTCGCTCGTCTCCCATGCGTCGCTTGCCGCATACAGCACGGGGTACCACGTCGATTCGTACAGCGTTTCGCCGTCGTCGTGCCACACGGTCTGAAAGAGTCCCAGCACGTGGGCGCTCTTTCCCTGCGCGATGAATCGCCGTTCGTTCGCGATCGCGGTATCGATATCGGCATAGATTTCGCTCCAATTGCTCGATCCGGGCGCGACCATCTGCTGAAATCCACCGGAAGCGATCGTACGAATAAACGGCTCGTACGTGGCCAGATTTCCGTAATGCCAGTTGACGATCACGGCATTTTTCGGAAGCAGCTTCATGATCGATGGGTCGGCTTCGATACCGTCATCCCACAGCATCACGCGAGCTCCGGACGGGGCAATCAGCTTGGCCATCGCGCGAATGTGCGCGGCGTAAACCTGCGCGCGGCCGCCGTGAGAGGCAACGTAGGCCCGCGTCGTTCCCAGGCCCAGCGTCGCCGTTTCGTCCGACCCGATGTGAAAGAACGGCGGGTGAGGAACGGCCTGCAATTCTTGTCCGACGATCCTGCGAAGATAGGCCGCAGCCAAACGCGACGCCGGCGAGAGCAGAAACCCGTGGGGAAGTTCCGCCGCGCTCGCGTACCGTTCGTACTTGAGCGTGTTGTGCATGTGCGCGAACGTCTGCTGCTCGGGAATCAACGCGACGTGAAAGCGTTCGGCGTAGGCGTTCAGTTCGCGCAGTTGGACGGGCGTGATGCCGTCCAGGGGCGCCGGCAGCGGGTCGGTCGGCGATACGAAGACGTGTTCCATGTACGGCGAGTAGCCGTTCATCTTGAACGCCGCTATCGTGCGAATGCGCGATTCGAAATAACGCATCGTCGGTAACGGCCCGCGCGACACGTCGTCCGAAAGAATGCGCCAGCGCAGCGCGGGGCGATCGACGATATGCACGCACGGCAGGGACCAACCGTTCGCGCTTCGCGTCGCAAGTTGGGCCAGCGTCATGGCCGCGTAGAAGGCCCCGGCGCCATCGGATGCGGCGATACGCACGCTCGAGCCGGCGACGTCGAGTGTGTACCCTTGCGACGGAAGCCCCGGATCCCGAACCACGGTGACGTCGGGGTTCTCGGAGACCGCGAGGATGGGGAGCCCGAGCGCTTGCCAGCGCTCGTCGATTTCGTCGCGAGCGGCGGGGTCGAAACCGCTTGCCACCCGCAGCGGGCGCGAGAAGGCATACGCGCTCGAGCACGCGCTCGGCGCGACCGATTGCGGACGCGGCAACAGGTGCAGCGCCGAGAGGACGAGGGCCGTCAGCATCGGGCGCGGCCTCCGGCGCTAGGCCGCAACCTGCTGCATCGCCGAGTCGCGCGCATCGAATGCTGCCGCGAGTTCGTCGAGGTAGCCGGGCGCGCTCTGGATGTCCACCGACGCCGCACGCTGGGCGAGGGTCGCGAGCAACGTGTCGGCGGCGAGCATCGCCGCGCTGCGGTCGGGCGAGAGCACCGCGGATTCGTAGCCTCTGAAGGCGACTTGGTTCGTGAACCCCGCCCGCATGAGGGCCACGTCGAAGCGCGCTTCCAGCGCCGGATCGAGCGGACGCAGGCGGTCCACCAACCCGGCCACCGCCTCCCCGGCATAAGACCGGACCAGTTCGTCGGAGAGGCGACGGGCGGCCTCATCGAGATAACCCGGAAACTGGGGTATCATAGCCTTTAGCTCCATCGCATCCATGGGGCGCAGGTACGACGGGGCACGGCGCGGGGCCTCGGACATAAGCCCACCTCGCGCATCGGCCGACGTTAATAGAGAGAGCAATGGACGCACTTCTAGCAGTAGCGATCGTGGTAGCGCTCGGGGCGGCCGGCTATGCCACGGTCTTTTTTCGACGTTATGTGAACGAACGGCGCGAGCACGGTCGCGCGGTCGCATTGTTCTCCCGTTACGTGCCCCCGCAAGTGGTCGAGGAATTGCTGGCCCGTAAAGATCCGCGCCTGTTCGAAGCGCGCGAGTACTACGCCACGGTTCTGTGCACGCGTATCCGCAATTTCGCGCTGATCTGCGAGCGGCTCTCCCCGGAAGAGACGCTGCGGTATCTCAACGAGTTTTATACCATCGTCGGGCAAGCCGTCCAACGCCATCGCGGCATGATCGAGAGCCTGCGCGGCGATACCGTGACCGCCGTCTTCGGGGTGCTGCTCGAAGAGCAATTTCAGGAGGAGCGAGCGCTGCGCGCCGCGCTCGACATCATGCGCGTCATGCGCGCGATGGAGTCGCGTTGGCAGGCCCAGGGACGTCGGACGATCGCGGTCGGCATCGGCGTGAACTCCGGAAAAATCGTGGCGGGCGACACCGGCTTCCAACAGCGCCGCGAGTTTGCGATCGTCGGCAATCCGGCGCACGTGGCCTCCCGGCTCGAGGAAGCCTCCGAGGAGCTCAACGCCTCGATCATCGCTTCGGCGGCAACCTACGACGCCGTGCGCGATCTCTTTATCGGCGTACCGACGTCGTCGATGCCGCTGCGCGGCCTGCGCAGTTTGCAGAGCGCGTACATCATCCGCGGGCTCACCCGCCGCGCGAGCGACGACCATCTCCTCACGCTCCCCTCGCAACGAGCGTTCAACAAGACGGTGGTACGTTCGTATGAAGACTCCGCCGGCGACGCCGTAGAACCCGATGCCTATCTCACGCCGGACGAACTCGCGCAAGAAACCGCGCGTGAGGAACGCGCGACGGTACCCGCGTCCACCTTCGACGAGCGCGTCAACTCGCTCGGAGCGACCGGCTTTCGCTTCTCCGCCTTCGATGACGATGCACCGGCGCTACCGGAACCACCACCGCTATTAGGAACCTACGAAGACGACCAAGGCCCGCCCGTTCAATTACCGCCGTAGCAAGCTTTCAACGATACGCGGCAATACCTCGGCAGCGGTGCCGCGCAACAGACAATCGACACGCTCGCTGATCGCGGTCGGCTCGGGATTGATCTCAGCCACAAACGCATCGCCGGCGTAATGCGTCGCGAGCGCGGCGGCAGGATACACGACGGCGCTGGTGCCGACGACCACAATCACTTCCGCGCGAGCGGCTGCTTCAACCGCGCTGCCCCAAACTGCAGAAGGCAGGGGCTCGCCGAACCACACGATGTCGGGCCGGAAGCGCCCTCCGCACGCGTGCTCGATAGCGTCCAGGGGCAACCCGAGCGAATCCAAGGGACGACGCTGCTCGCACCCGGTACAACGAGCCGTGCGCAAGCTGCCGTGCAGTTCCAAAAGACGGTGCGACCCCGCTCGCATGTGTAAAGAATCGACATTTTGAGTGGCCAGCGTGAAATCCGATATCCGCTGTTCGAGCGCCGCCAGGGCATAGTGTCCGGCGTTCGGTTGGGCTTGGCGGTGGACGGCGTTGCGCTCGTTGTACCACGTCCATACCAATCGCGGATCGCGCGCAAACCCTTGCGGGGAGGCGAGTTCCTCGACGCGGTGGGTCCGCCACAAACCTCCGGTCCCGCGGAACGTCGGCAGCCCGCTCTCCGCCGAGATGCCCGACCCCGTCAGGACCAGGACCGATGTCGCCGCCCGCAAGCGCTCGCAGAGTTCGTCCACAGGCCCGGCCTTCGACGCGGAGCGCGAACATCCAGCACCCCGGCGCCGGCGTTACGTCTTCGAGGGCACGGCGAAGACCCGCACGAAAGGTGATCCTCGTGAATCAAGACGCCGGGCTTCTCATGGCACGAGTGCGCTCGCGGGATGCGGATGCTTTCGAAGCACTCTACGACGAGTATCACCGGCTCGTCTACGGCGTAGCGTTGCGTATGTTGGGCGATGCATCGGCGGCCGAGGACGTCACGCAGGCAGTTTTTTTGAAAGTGTGGAGTGCGCCAGATCTCTTTCACGACGGTAATTTCGGGGCCTGGATCGTTCGGGTCGCGCGCAACCGCTCGCTCGATATTCTGCGCAGCCGCGCTTCGCATCAGGAGTTGGAATTGCCCGAAAGTTTACCGGAGGCCGACGCTATGGAAGATGCAGCATTCGCTCGTCTCGATGGCGAGCGCGTCCGCGAGGCGCTCGGCCAGTTACCCGAAGAGCAACGGCAACCGATCGAGCTCGGGTTCTTCGGCGGAATCACGCACGAGGAGATCGCGCGGCGCACGGGCATCCCGCTCGGCACCATCAAAACGCGGATCCGCTCGGGCCTTCGCAAGCTCCGCACGGCGCTGGATGGGGTGGTGACGGCATGAACGCTCCTCACGATCCCGCAATGCTCGACGATGTCGCGGTCTACGCTCTGGGCTCCCTACCGGCAAGCGACGCCGAGCGCGTGCGCGCGCATCTAGCCACGTGCGCC
Organism: Candidatus Dormiibacterota bacterium; assembly: GCA_035532835.1. Taxonomy (NCBI): domain Bacteria; kingdom Bacillati; phylum Candidatus Dormiibacterota; species Candidatus Dormiibacterota bacterium. The sequence goes on along the minus strand of DATKQG010000047.1, from coordinate 632 downwards.
GAATGTCGGGCGGAATTACAAGCACTGCAACCTGCCGTCACTTCGCTCGCCGCATCCGCCGAGCAGAGCCCCGGCGCGTTGCTCAAAGCCCGCGTCATGCGGACCGTCCGCGCCGACGCGCAAGCGCATGCGCAGGCTGCGCCGGCAAAAAAACAGCCGTCGGTCTGGCCGGCCTATTTCGTAGCTGCCGCCTGCTTTGTGATCGCTCTGGTCTCGACGCTCATGAACCTCTCGCTCGTCGGGCAGCTGCGCCAGGCTCAAACCAAGGTCGCGCAAATCGATCGCAACAGCACCGGCCTTGCGCGGAGCTTAGCCCAAGAGCGCGCGACGCTCGCCGACATCATGGACGACAACGCGCGGCGCTTCCCGGTCAACGGCGGAGAAGTGATTCGCGTACGCGACAAGTTGTACATCACCCTGCACGACGTTCCGGCGCCCCCGCGCGGGAAAGTCTATCAAGCGTGGACGCTCGCGAAGGGTGCGAAGCTGATGTCGCCATCGCTGACCTTCGTTCCGGATCGGCATGGGGTCGCCGTCATCTCACTACCCGTCGATGCGCGGCAGACCGCCGCCGTGGCGGTAAGCGTCGAGCCGGATGGCGGAAGCAAACAGCCGACGAGCACGCCGACCTT
>DATKQG010000046.1 GCA_035532835.1 Candidatus Dormiibacterota bacterium | reverse complement strand
GCTCGTCGTCGCTGCTCCCATGCGGAAGATGCTCACGATCGTCTACGCGGTCCTCAAGAGCCGACGGCCCTATGTTGAGGGCACCGCCGCTTGACACCAAACCACGGTATCTGCGCGTCTCCTACTCCTGCGTTTTTGTGCAACTTTCAAAGGAAGTCGGCATCCTGCCGATTGCACAAAAATCACAGGTTCCCCACAGAGGGAACTACTGCAGCGTTCCGTCACCGCACGGACGTCTGATGCGGCGTCTAGTGGGGCACTCGCTCGTACGTGCACTCGGGAGAGCGCGGATTTACGCTGATCGAAATGCTGGTTGCGGTCGGCATCATCATGCTGCTGGCGGTAGCCGGAGGCGTCTGGACGCTCGCGATGCGCCCGGGTGCGCTGCGCTCGTCGGTTGACGGATACGATGCTTCGATCGCAGCTGCACTCGCGCTTGCGTCGACGAGCGGCAACGGTGCGACGCTGGTCTTTCTTCCGCGAACCGATGGACGAGGCGGTGCGTTGCCGGGATTCACGTTGGATGTTTACAGCGGACGTCCGAATGCCGATGGAGCCGTCCATCCAAGCGGGACGATGCGCGTCGCCGGCGATGCGAGCGTGAGCGAGAAAACGTTGGGAAAGCCGCCGTTCGCACTCTTTTTGAGTTCGACAGGGCGCCCGACCGGAGTTGCAGCGTATCCGGCGATCGATGCAAGCGGTCACCCGAGCTTCACGACGATTGCCGTGCAGCCGCCGTGCCCTGCGGGCGGGCTGCTGCTCGCGTTCGCGGTACCCGCGGGCGCGCGCGACACGCGCAGCCTGCCGTGCGGCACGAGCGCTGCCGCGAGCGCCGCGCCGAATGCGTCACCGACGCCCAGCGCGCCGCTGCTCACGCCGGCCGCGCTGATCTTCGATTGGCCGAGTGCGCCGAAGCAAATCCTCAACGCGACCGAATGGGGCTACACGCATTGGTTCGCTTCTGCCACCGGGTTCGGATGTTCGGGAGGGGGCGCGGCCGGCTACGCAAACGTTCCGCTGCCGTATCAGGTACCGCACGATGCGAGCGAAACGAGCCTCGCACCGCCGCCGCCTGGCGGTACGCCGTATTCGTATCCGAGCTCCGCGCAGAGTATGAACGACGCGCCCGCGCCGTTTCCGATCGCCCCGTCGAACGCGGGCGGTTGCAGCCTCGATATCGTCGACGCATACGCGCAACACGCGGTGGCGAGCGTTCACGTGCGGGGCGCGTTAACGGCATCGCCGGCGACGCTTGCATGGCCGGCGCCGACCGGCCACGGCGAACGTTTAGTGTCGTTGCAGAAGTCCGACGACAATGAGGCGTTGCGGCCGAACGTACTCTCCGACACGTGCGCCGGCATCGCGCGCACGCGCTGGGTATCGCAGAGTGCTCCGAGCGCGTGGAGCGATACCGCGATCGTGCAACTCGGCGTCGACCCGGTGGTTGCGGCGAGCGGCTATAACGCCGGCGGCGCCTGCGCGATCGTCATCGCAAGCCAATACGCGGGCGAGCCGCCGGTAACGATCGCGATCGGCATCGCCAAACCTCCCCAACCGATGCAAAGCTGGCCCCAGCAAATCACCATGGGCGCAAATGGAGCGCCCCTGGCGTACGTTCGCGATACGGGTTTCGATCTTGCGGAGATCCTCAATCGAGCGCTAGGAGGCGGCGTTGCAAACGCCGGAACCGCGAATTGTTACGCGTTCGCCTATAAATTCGGTTCGACGATACCGGATCTTCCTGAACCAGCCGCCGCGGCGGCGCTCGGTATTAGCGTTGATGCGAGCGGATGCTACCTTTCAGGCGGAGTCCCGACAGCAAGCGCAAGAATCGCGCTATGGGAGCCGAGCGGACAACCAAAGACTTTCAGTATGCCCATCAACTGCAACTCCTACGTTTCGCCTGGTGCGTGGTATCCAACTAGCCCGCCGCGCAATATTTGGGAGACGGCGTTGCCGCTAACCGCTGGAAGCACGCCGACGGGCAACGTCGGCTGCAGCATCGGCATTACCGATGGTGTAACGTCACCGGCGATCGACCACGGACTTACCCACGTCGTGGTTCAGCAGTCGTGCCCGAATAGCGGCAATTCATGGCTCGGGGTAAACGGGTACTGCTATGACCTGTATTTCTGGAAGACGAATTGTCAATCGACGGATATCTTCGGATTCATTACGCATTGGTGCGAACCGCCGTTTGTTGATGATACGGGCCAATGGGTAGCGCACTTTGCGTACGTTCCTCACGGCACAACCCTGGGCTTCGAATATACGGATATGACGACGTGCACGGAATCTTTCGTCGGTAGCTATACGGGGATATACGCGCAATGGTACTTCTATGGCGGGTTGCCGAACCCGATAGACGTGCCGGGGCCCTACAATATCACGCAGGGCAATCTTGCTGGATTAGGCGTGCCAAACGAAAGCGTCGCCTCGGCAGTCCCGCTTATCGGGCCGACACCGACGCCTGCAGAAAAACGCATCTGCAAACTGAATGGCGGTGGTGGGCCACCGAATCACTAACGCGAGAACGCGATGCACCGGCTCACGCGACGCTCGCATATATGGCGATCGTCGTGGGCGCTGGGACCGATTCCCCACGCTCGCGAAGCAAGGATACATGAGCTACGATCGCCGCTTCGATCCGCTGTTGAACAAGCTCCGCTGTTTTGGCGGTTGCGACGCAGCCGGGAAGGTCGGGAACGTAGGCTCCGTAGTTGTGGGGCCCCTTCTCAATGACGACGGCGTATTTCACTTGCGAACCCTCAAGTCGGCTTTCGCCCATCCGGCCTGTCTCGCGATACTATCGAGCAGGCCGCCAAAAATGTCGTCGTTGTTGTTCCCGTTCACCGTAACTATTCCCGGTTTCGTGGCATGCCGGAACTGACGATGGCTCGTCCCCGGTTGCCGTTCGAGCAACCAGCCATCTTCGCGAAGCCATCGAAGGATTACCCGAACTTTGATCGCCAGCATGGACTACGGCCAGACCGGCACGTTGGGATCGGTGAACGAGCGCGGGTCGATCGGAAACTCGCCGACTCCCAATCCCGTCGCATATACATACTGCCCAGCGAACCATTCAGAACGCGGATCGGTGGCGTAAGCGTTTACCCCGGCTGTGAAGGACGGGTTAACCATATCCGAGCACGCGGACCCGCCGCTAACCTCGTCGCTGCCACTCGTGACCGTGCCGTTAGCATTGCCCGGCCAAGGCGCCGAGGCGCTTCCCGCAGTCTGTGAATATGCATTGATGGCCCGCACGTTTTCCAGCAGCCATTCGTCATTCGTTCCGGCCGCCAGCCCGTTGGTGGCGCGTTCGCTTTGCCATGCTTGGAAGCACGGTAGCTCGGTCGTGGCGTTCAGCGTGGCGATCCGGTAGTCGCCGTTGGTTTCCCATGCGGGCGGGGTTACAGTCGGCACCGGGGGCAGCGTCGGGGCTTTGAGCGCCTGCGGGCCGCCGGTGAGGGTGATGTTGTCATGTACCGTCGCTTGCACCGTGCCGGTGGAGGCGGCCGAATCGGTACCGATCACGAGCAGATAGTGCCCGTTGGGCGCATTACCGAGGGTGAACGTACCGTTTGCGGCCGTGGTCGCCTGGGGCGAGGGGAGAGGCGTTGGGCAGCCATCGCTCTCCGGTGTGATCGAGGTTGGTGGAGGGGTTGCGCCGCACGGAGCCCACGGCTCCAGCTTGACCGGGACGCCGGCGAGCGGCGCGCCCGTGCCGTCATCAACGACGGTGCCCGTCGCCGTCGTCACCGAAGAGGTCTGCGCGGGCGTACAGTTGGGGGCCGTGCCGGTGTAGCCGGCAGGGCAAGCCGTCGGGCCCGAGGCCGGCGTGTTGGTCGCAAGCGGGATGGGGTTGCCGCCTCCACCGCCCCCGCCGCCACAGGCAGTTAAGGCGACTCCCGCGACTAAGAGCGAGGCGAAGAGGGTCTTCGTGGTCCCCATGCGGAGCAAGTTCATTGCCAACGGAAAGTGCAACCAGGAGCCTGGTCGCTCCTGTACGCGATCGCGTGTCAGCGATGGAAGAAGATCGCCAGAATGATGGTGACCCAGCTTCCGAACATGATGCCCATCATCCAGAGGAACTTCTGGTCGACGTCCGATCGCAGGCCGTCGATTTTGCGGTCGAGCCCGTCGAGGCGGTTCTCCACCTGAATAAAACGAACGTCGACTTGAGCGAAGCGCGCATCCAAATTGGAGCGCAGGTCGCCCAGGCGCTGGTCGAGTTGCTCGAAGGCTCCTTCGAGCCGGGAGACGCGCGGCCCCAACGGTTGTGCCGTCATCGCCATGATTCTACCACGCTTTCATCAGAGAGCCGAGCCGGGTAACGAATCGCCGGGCTCCTACCGTTCTCTTCCCGCGTCGGCGCCTTACCGCCAAGACGAACGGGGGATCAGCGCGTGCTGGCGACACGCCCAGCTGCCAAACAACCGGGCGGCTTCTGCGCAATACAAAAAACGGCGACCCGCGTGGCGGGCCGCCGTTCGAAAGGCTATGTGAGCCTAAGCTCTAGACCGCGCGCGTGACCCGCTTGGAGCGCAGGCACGAGGTGCAGACCTTGGCGGTACTGTGGGTGCCGCGAACGACGACCCGCACCGACTGCAGATTCGGCAGCCAGCGACGGCGGGTCTTATTCATCGCGTGGCTGACGTTGTTGCCGGTCTTCGGCCCTTTACCACACACGTCACAGCGCTTCGCCATCGAACAATCCTCACAGAAACAACAATAGAGTTGGGGACAACCCGACGATACTACCACGGCGGCCCTCGGCCCGCAAGCGACTCCTGTCGATATGTAGGCCCCAAATAGAAATGTCCGGTTTTCCCCCAAGTAGAGATGTCCGGGTTGGCCGTCGGAGTTCCCCTGATGGAGCTTCTGACGATGAGCCGACCCGAAATCGCCCGACTGGACGCTTGTCAGCGCCTCGAGGCGGG
>DATKQG010000045.1 GCA_035532835.1 Candidatus Dormiibacterota bacterium | reverse complement strand
TGCGCGCGATTGCGGAGAGCAAGACCGTATTGGTGGCATGTCCGGCGACGATCGCCTATTTGGATCTGAGCAAACGGGCACCGGTGCGCGCGTTGCTCGATCGTGGAGGCATCGTCGCGCTGGCGAGCGATTTCAATCCCGGAACCTCGCCCTGTTTCAATCTGCAAACCGTCGCGTATTTCGGGCGCAAGCTCTTCGGACTGACCGCCGCCGAAGCGCTCTATGCGGTAACGCGCGCCGCCGCTCGTTCGCTGCGCGTAGATGCAGGTTCTTTGCGAGTCGGAGGGCAGGCCGACTTCGTCGCGCTGCAACTCGACGCGCCGGATGAATTCGGTTGGCTGCACGGCGGAAATCTCGCCGCATGCGTCGTGCGCGGCGGACGGGTGGCCGCGTGAACGAACTCGTGCGCTGCGCGCGGGCGCTGGTCGGCGGGGCCTTGCGCGAAGACTACGCATTCGTGGTTCGGGACGGGTCGATCGCGGCGGCGGGAGATTTCGGTGAGGTGCGCTCGTGGGCGGGCGACCTTCCCGCGCGGTCGTATCCGGCCAATCGCTTAGTGGTTCCGGGATTCGTCAACGGCCATAGCCACGCATATCAGATTCTTCTGCGCGGCTGGGCGGACGATTGGACGTTCGCGAAGTGGCGCAGCGAAGCGCTCTATCGCGTCGTGCCGCACCTCACGCCCGACGACGTGCACTGGATTTTCGTGGTGGCGTTCTCCGAAATGCTCGCGGCCGGCATTACCACGGTGGCGGAATTTTTCTACCTCAACGGCGCAGGCAACGCTCACGCCGAGGCGGCGTTGCTGGCCGCCCAGGAGACCGGTATCCGCATCGTGTTCGCCCGCACGTGGATGGACGCGGAGTACGCTCCGCCGCAGTTTCGCGAGAGCATCGATCTGGCCGCGGAACGAACGCTCGATTTGCAGGAGCGCTATCCGTGGGCGAACGTGTGCGTGGCGCCTCATTCGCTGCACGCCGCCTCGCCCGGCATGATTCGAGCCGCCGCCGCTTTCGCGCGGTCGCAGAACTGCACGATGCACGTACACGTCGCCGAAGCATCGTACGAAGGCGAGCAGACGATGCAGGCGCATGGCGTCACCCCGATCGGGTTGCTCGATCGTCTCGATGCGCTCGACGAGCGGACGATTGCGATCCACGCGATCTACATCAGCGAAGACGAACGGCGACTGCTCGGGGAGCGCGGCGCGGCCGTGATTCATAACCCGATGACCAATCAGTATTTGGGTGACGGTATCTGCGACGTCACGGCGCTGCGCTCGTACGGCGTACGCGTCGGGTTGGGGACGGATGCCGACGTCAAGCCTTCGCTCATCGATGAGATGCGCGCGGCATCGTATCTACAGAAGATTCTGCGCACCGACGGGAGCGCACTCGGCGCCGTGGACGCCTACGCGATGGGTACGCGCGAAGGTGCCGCAGCGCTGGGCGTAACCTGCGGTGACCTCATTGCCGGATGTGCGGCCGATTACGTGGTGCTCAACGCGAATGCCATCGATCCGTGGACGCCGCCGGTGAATGCGCTGGTCTATCGCGCGCAGGATGCGTGGGTGCAAGCCGCGTTCGTCGGCGGGGTCCGGGTTTTTACCGGCGAACCTTCACCGCTGTCCGTGCGGGCTCGAGCCGAACTCACGCGCATCGCGCAAAGGGTGCTTCCGTAAAATTCCGCACGATCGAATTGGAGCGACCGATGAAACTGCGTCCCATAGCGAGCGCGTTGCTCGCGAGCCTGTTGTTAGCCGGTTTGGCGGCCTGCGGAGGCGGCAAGACGTCGCAGACCACGCAGGCTGCCGGGCCGATGTCCGCAGCCACGACCGAAGCTCAGCGCGAGGTTGCCGCCCTTCCCCAGAGCGCCGCAATGCCCGTACCCGCGACGCTCGGTTGCGGAGCGGTTAAGCCGGTCTGGGTCAATCTCCGGAGCAAGGCGTACCACGAGCCGGGCGATCCGTACTACGGCCGCACGAAGAACGGCAAGTACCTCTGCCCGGCCCAGGCCCAGGCGCAGGGTTATCACGCGGCCGGCTCGATGCATCAGCGCAAGCGCCGCGCGAAGAACCAATCGAACGGCATGAACGGCATGAACGGCATGAACGGAAGCGCACCCGAGCAGAGCCCGGACGGCAATAACTAGGCCGCTACGGCGCGAGCGCCGGGCGCAGGCGACGCATGAACGCGGCGAGCCGAGCGCTCTGCTCGTCCGTGCTCGGCGCGCCCGTATAGAGGACGACGACCACTTCCAGGCCGGAAGCCGTGGTGAGAATCCCGCCGTCGTGACAGACCGAGTCGGTCTCGCCGGTCTTGTGCTCGAAGCGATCGCCCGCCGACAGGCCGGCGCTGAGCTTGTCGTTCCATATTTGGGCGCCTAGGGCGCTTCGGAGCCGGGCCGAGCCGGGAACCTCGGCGCGTGAGATCGCGCTCAGCAGGCGCGCAGCATCGGCCGCAGGGTGCGTATTGAGATCGAGGCCGTTCCAGAGTGGATCGTGGATGAGCGGGTCGCTTCCCGAGAGCTTGCGTCGGAACGACGTGTGGGGGAGGCGTAGCCGCTCTCGAGCGATGCTGGTGGCCCGGTCGCGCCCGACTACGTCGAAGAGGGTGTTCGTGGCGACGTTGTCCGAGTAGGCAATGGCCCGGTGAATCAGCTCGTCCAAGGTCGCGAAATAGCCGGGATCCAGGGGAGAGGGCGCATCGTTCGCCGTCATGTTCCCAGGCTGGATCCGGATATGCTGGTCTAGGTGCAGGCGGCCGGCTTCCACCTCGCACAGGATGGCCGCCGCCAGGGGGAGCTTGATCATGCTGGCCGGATAGAGCGGGCGTTCGGCATCGATGCGCCGCGACTCGTCGCCGGTTTGAAGGACCAGCGCGAGGTCGTCGAGCTGCGAGGCCGCCGCCCAGGAGCGGAGCATCTCTGCGGAAGGGAGCATCGTCGGCATCGGCACGAGGCTCGGTTTACCCGCATCCCCGGTGCTATCCCTGGCTGCAAGTGGGTACTTGCACGCACAAAAAGGGTGTGGTATGCTCTGCGTGCAAGTACCTACTTGCATATAAAAATGATGCTATTTCATACAATGAGGCCAATGGAACTTCGTCCCATCGCCTACCACCCGCAAGCGCTTCCCGAGATGGAGGCCGCCATCGTCGCATCCTTCGAGGATGGGCTGCCCCAGGCCGTACTCGATCTCGACGTACTCGACACCCTCGATAGTGAAGGCGTGCGCGGGCTGATCGTGCTCTTGCGCCGCGCTCGCACCCTCGGCATCGAGCTCGCGCTCCATGCTACCAAACCGGAAATCCGCCGAACGCTCGGCGTGATGGCGCTCGACCGCCTCTTTCCCATGACGACGAAGGAGGCGGTAGCATGATGCGCGGCTTCTTTGCGGCTGTTGTCTTCGCAAGCCTAACGCTGGCGAGCGTATCGGTACGTGCCGGAACGCCGGAACCCCTAACCGCGACGACGATCATCGAACGGATGCTCTCGCTCAACCCATCGTTGGAGTCGTACCGGGCGCGCGTGCACGTGGACATTCGCATGCAGAATTTCCCGTTCTTGGCTCCCAAGCTCGACGGAACGTCCTATTTCAAACGCCCGGATAATTACGAAGTCGTTTTCGACCGCGTCCCGAGCTATGCGAAGGGCTTCTCCAAGCTGTTCAACGACGTCGGCGATCCGGCGGCTTGGCAGAAGGATCAATACGTCACCTACTCGGGCACGACCGTGCTCGGCGGACGGCCCATGCTGGTGCTGACGATGACCAAGAAAATTCACAGCTCGATTCTCGATCACACCACCGCATTCGTCGATCCCTCGAATTACGAACTGGTGCGTATGGAGTGGCACTACACCAGCGGCGGCGTCATCGCCATGTCGCAAGCCTATCGTAAGGAAGGCGGTTACGATGTGATCTCGGCACAACACGCAACGATCGACATCCCGCACGTTCGTGCCGTAGCCGACTCGTATTTCGCCACGTACCGCACCAATATCGCGGTCAGCGGCGCGGTGTTCGCGCAGCCATGATCGACGAACACGGCATCGATTCGGGCAAGACCGCACCGGAGGAGACGCGCGAGCGGATTCTCGCCGCGGCGCGCGAGGTTATGGCGCGCAAGGGTAAACGAGGCGCGACCACGCGCGAAATCGCCGAGACGGCGGGCGTGAACGAAGCCACGCTCTTCCGGCATTTCGGGAACAAGGAAGCGTTGATCGTCGCTACCGCCCAACACTACTGTGGCGCGCTCGAACTGCGCGGCGTACTCTCGCAGCTTCCCGGCGATCTCGAGGGCGATCTCTTTGCCATCGGCAGCCTCATGCTCGAACGCATGACCCGGCTGCGCGATATGATCCGCTGGTCGCTGGTTGAGGACGATTACGAACAGAGCATCTTTTCCAAAGCGACGTGGCGGCCGCAAGAAGCGATTCACACGCTGTTAAACGAGTATATGCAGGGCCGCGTCGCATCCGGCGATCTGGTCGGCAACCCCGGCGAATTGGCGCTACTTTATATGGGAATGATCTTCGCGCACGTGATGTCGCGGAAAAAATTTCCGGAGATGGCGTTGTATGCCGATCCGGATCGAGCCATCAAGTATTTCATCGATGTATTTCTCAACGGCGTAAGGAGCAAGTAAACGCACATGGACACGCGCGAGGCAAATCAAGAGCATACCAGTTCGCCCACGCAAGCCAACGGCAGGGGTGTGGCTTCCAGCGATTCCACGGAGCGCACCGGACCGCGCAAACGCGTCATCTTCGGGATCGTCGGGGGCATCCTGGGCATCCTGCTCATCATATGGGGCGTCAAATGGTTCATGTACGCGCGCTTGCACGAGGGCACCGACGACGCTCGCGTGGATAGCGATGCGTACGCCGTTACCAGCAAAATTAACGAGAAAATCGACGCGATCAACGTCGATACCAACGATAGCGTCAAGAAGGGGCAAGTTCTGATCGTTCTCGACAATCAGATCGAGCAGGCCCAACTCGAGCAAGCGCAAGCGAACTACGATCTCGCGACGGCCAATCAGCGCACGAACACGACGCAGGGCCAGGGTGGCGTCGCCCAAGCGCAAGGCAACGTCGCCAGCGCCCAAGCGCAGGTCCCCGTCGTGCAGGCCGGCGTCGCGCAGGCCGAGGCGCAACTCCGTGCCTCGCAGTCTCAGTTGCCCGCAGCGCAGGCCGCCTACGCGCAAGCCCTCGCTAATTACAATCGCACCAAATCGTTGGTGGCAACCGGCGATATGGCCAGGGCGCAACTCGATGCCGCGACCTCGCAAGAGGCCGCAGCGGCGGCGCAATTACGGAGCGCCCGCGACAACATCAGCGTCGCGCAGGCAAATCTCAACGCCGCACAGCAACGCGTCGGCGCAACCGTCGCGCAAGTCGGCGCAGCCCAGGGCGGTGCCACGACCGCGCAAGGCAAGCTGCTCCAAGCCTCCGACCCGAGCCAGGTCGAAGCCGCGAAGGCGCAACTCGATATTGCCAAGCGCAATCTCGGCTACACGCGGATCGTTTCTCCGATCGACGGTTTTGTCGGCGAGAAGAGTGCCGACGTCGGCCAGACGGTTAGCGCCGGCATGACCTTGATGACGCTGATCCCCGCGAATAAGATTTTCGTCACGGCGAATTTCAAAGAAACGCAGATGGGTGACATGCGCGTCGGACAGCCTGCCGATATTACGGTCGACGCTTATAAGGGAACGACGTTCCACGGCCACGTGCTTTCGATCAATCCGGCCTCGCAAAATACCTACGCGCTCGTACCCGCACAGAATGCGACCGGCAACTTCGTGAAGGTTACGCAACGCATCCCCGTGCGCATTTCGATCGACGATCCGAAGGCGAGCATGCCGTTGCGGCCCGGCATGAGCGTCGAAGCCAACGTGAAAGTTCGCTCGTAGCGATACCGTCAGGATATCGTAATGATGGAACAACGAAGCGTGGTCGAGTTCGGCTGGCGCAGGATCATTGTGAGCCTCGCCGTGATCTCGGCGACGCTCTTGGAGATTATCGACACCACGATCGTCAACGTCGCCTTGCCGAACATTCAAGGCAATTACGGGGTCGCGGTCGATCAGGGCGCTTGGGTGGTAACCGGGTACATCATCGCCAACGTTATCGTTATTCCGCTCACGCCATGGCTGGCGGCGCGTTTTGGCCGGCGGCAGTATTTCTTCGCATCGATCGTCATCTTTACCATCGCCTCGCTCATGTGCGGACTCTCCGGAACGTTCGAGCAGTTGGTGTTTTGGCGCATCGTGCAAGGACTCGGCGGCGGCGGGCTGATTTCGACGGCTCAGGCGATCTTGCGCGACACCTACACCATCAAGGAACAAGGTAAGGCGCAGGGCATCTTCGCGATGGGCGTTATCGTCGGGCCGGCGTTGGGGCCGGTTCTAGGCGGATGGATTACGGATAATCTCACCTGGCGGTGGGCGTTTTACATCAATATTCCGGTTGGCATCGCGGCCGCGTTACTGGTCTGGTTCTACCTGCGCAATCCGCTCAAGCCGACGTATCGGAGACTCGATTGGATCGGTTTGGGATTGCTGGCGGCGGGCTTGGGCTCGATGCAGTACGTGTTGGATCAAGGGCAGACCTACGATTGGTTGAGCGATCCGAACATCCGGCTCTTCACCGCGCTCGCGGCCATCGCGCTGGTCGGATTCGTCGTGTGGACCCTGCGCTCGAAAATCCCGGTGGTGGATCTGCGCGTGCTGCGTCTGCGACAGGTGGCGGCGGGCAGCATCCTGGGCGGAGTGCTCGGCGTGAGCCTCTACGGCTCGATCTTGGTCTTACCGCAATATCTGCAAGGATCGCTGGGGTTTACGGCAACGCTCTCCGGCCTGACGATTCTCGTACGCGCGGCGGCGGTGATGATTTTTACGCCGATCACCGCCGCACTCGCGGGGCGGGGCGTGATCGATCCACGCATCTCCACGGCCATCGGCTTCGTGCTGTTGGCGGTCTCGAATTGGATGCTCGCGAACGTGACGACGCCGCAATCGGACTTCGGCACGTTCATCGCATCGCTGGTCATCAGCGGTATAGGCCTCTCGCAGATCTTCGTCCCGCTTTCGATCGCGGTCATCGGCGGCGTTCCGGATAAAGACGTAGCCGCAACCTCGGCGTTCTTCAACCTTTCGCGTCAAGTCGGCGGCAGCATCGCTACGGCGGTGCTGGTGACGCTCCTGGTACGCGGCGTCTCGGTCCATCAAACGGAACTGGCTGCTTCGATCAATCTCGCCAGCCCCGCGACGGCATCGTATCTTGCGGCAAACGGGGGTGCTCACTCGACCTCCGCGCTCGCCAATCTCGAAGGCATGATCGCCGGTCAAGCGCAGGTGCAATCGTACGCCGACACCTCGCGCATTACCGCGATCATCACCATCCTTCTCGCTCCACTCGTCTTGCTACTCAATAAGCCGCGATTGGGCGGTTCCATTCCGGCTGAATAGGAGTTACTGTGAACACTCGAATCGTATCGCTGGTCGTCGCATCCGCTGCCACTATGGCCGCGAGCATGCCGTTCGGTGCGGCGGCCGCGCAGGGCACGCACCCGCCGCTACCGGCGCGCGCGGCAGTCCCGACGCCGCAGCCGACGGCCGTGTTCCCGCGTATTCCGAGCGTGGCTCGCGGCTATCGCCCCCCTGCAGCGCAACCGAGCGCGGCGAACATCGTCGGCGTGGCCCAAGAACCGTTCGTCGGTTTGACGCTCTCCGATGCGATCGGAATGGCGTTGCTCAAGAATCCGGATCTCTCGATTGCCGCCTCGAACACGCGGATCGCGTCCTACCAGATTCAGGCTGCCAAAGGCGCCTTCGACGTCCACTTCTTGCTCGAACCGTCCGTCAAGCACTCCACCTCGGCCGCGACCAATGCGTTTTTCGCCGGCGGAAACGATTTTCAGCCGATCGTGCAAAACGTGCAAACGGTCGAAGGCGGTTTGAAAGGCCAGATGCCGAGCGGCCAACAGTATAGCGTGAGCCTTTCGCAATCGAAAGTGAACGACAACACCTATATCAACGCGTTCAATCCATACTATCCGACATCGTTGAACGTCTCGCTGACGCAGCCGTTGCTCAAGAACGCCGGGATCAATCCGGCGAAGCGAGCGCTCCTGCTATCGGTGGTCAATGCCGACGTATCGGAATCGCAGACCCTCGCCGACGCCTCGACCACCATCGCGAACGTCGAGAACGAATACTGGAGTTTGGTCGCAGCGTGGCGTACGGTTGCGATCGACGAACAGGCGCTTCATCAGGCTGTCGCCCAACAAGCGAGCAACGTACGATTGGCCAAGCAAGGCCAAGCCGCTCCGATCGACGCGGTCGAGTCGTCGACGCAAGTTTCGACCTACCAAGACCGGGTATTCGAAGATCTCCAGCAGGTCTCAACCGTGCAGAACACCCTCAAGGGGCTGCTCGTCGACGATCCGGCGAATCCGATCTGGCGGGCCAATCTCGTGCCGACGTCGCCCGTGCTGCAAACGCCGCAGATCCCGAGCTTCGATGCGCTCCTGGCTTCAGCACTCAAGAATCGCCCGGAAGTTCGACAGATCGCCGACGCGCAGCGCCAAGCCGACATCAATCTGCGCTATGCAAAGAATCAAGCTCTCCCGCAAGCAGACCTGCAAATGAACTATCAGTCGAACGGCTATGCCGGTAACGCGCTTTCGCCGCTCGGTGGCACCTTCGGAACCGCGACGCCCCCGCCGTATATGGTCGGATCCGCCGCGCAATCGTATAGCAATCTCTGGAGCGGGAAATTCCCGACGTACTCCGTGGGCGTTGTGATCGATCTCCCCATCGGCAATACGACGGCCCGCGCGAATCTGGCGGCTGCGCGCGAACAAGAACTCCAAGCGCAACTGCAAGGCCGCGGCATCCAGCAGCGGGTCGTCTTCGAGGTCCGCAACGCATACCAAGCGTATCAAACGGCGGTCGCGCGTTTGAATGCCGCAACCCAAGCGCGCACGACCGCGGCCGAAGTCTACGCGAGCGAGCAACGCAAATTCCGAAACGGAGCGTCCACGACGTTCCTTGTGTTGCAGCGGCAAATCGAACTCGTGCAAGCACAAGGTCGCGAACTCGCGGCGCAGACCGCCCTCAATAAAGCCGTCGTCGAACTGCAGCGAGTCGATGGATCGATCCTGGGCGCGAACGATGTACATCTCTCCACGCTCGGAGGAGGGGCTCCAAAATGAACGTTCCATCACCGCGGCGGACGATGCGCATCTCGCCGGAGACGTATCTGAAATTGCAGCAACGAAGTGCGACGCTCTACGCGCGCGAACTCGAACGCTGGAACGATCGCCGGGCCCGGGGGTAGCGCGTCGCGGGAGCGGGCTAGCGGGCTGAGGACTCGTTTAACGCGACGGCCTCGCGGATGAGCGCTTCGAACGGTCGGCTAACCCTTGGGCGGCTGTCGTAATCCCACGATCGTGCCGTTGGGATCCTTCACGCTGGCGACCAGCATTCCGTAGCCGACGTCCGTGATCTCTTGCACGACCGTGCCGCCCGCCTCCACGAGCGCTTTTACGCTTGCCGCGATGTCGCTCTCCGTCCAGTAGGCGAGCGCACCCGGTTCGCGTTTGCCTCCGTTCGGAACGAGTCCGATTTCCATGTCTCCGCTCTTGTATCCGACGTACCCGGGTCCATCGACATAGGGGTCGGCACCGATGAGCTCGCAAAAGAATCGCTTGGCTTTTTCCAGTTCGGCAACGGTATAGACGATAAGGGAGACGTCCTTCAAGATTGTATACTCCTTCCAACTCTATGACGGATCGAGCGCGGTGAAACGTGACGGCTGCCCCAAGGGAGACGATTCATGAAGGACGTGGAGCGGCTCGCGGAGCGCTTTGAGGCGGCTCGGCCGCGCTTGCGGCGGATCGCGCTGCGAATGCTGGGATCGGCCGTAGAATCCGACGACGCGCTGCAGGAAAGCTGGCTGCGCATAAGCCGCGCGGACGTTACGCGCGTTGCGAATCTCGACGGCTGGCTCACGACCGTTGTTGCGCGCGTCTGCCTCGACGCGCTGAAACGTCGCGTCGGCCGGCGCGAGCAATTGATGCCGGATGATCCGCGTCGCGACATCGCCGCAATCGCTCCCGGCGAACGGCCTGAGGAAGAAGCGATGCTCGCCGATTCGATCGGCTTGGCCCTGCTGATCCTGCTCGATGCGCTGCCGCCGGCAGAACGCGTTGCATTGGTGTTGCACGACATGTTCGACGTGCCATACGACGACGTCGCCGCGATCGTGGGAAGGACGCCGGAAGCGGCGCGGCAACTCGCAAGCCGCGCGCGCCGCCGCGTACGCGGCGCATCCGCCGGCCGTGATGCCGCGACGCAGCGGCACGACGAACTCGTGCGCGCGTTTCTCCAAGCCTCGCGCTCGGGAAATTTCTCCGCACTGCTCGCGCTACTCGATCCCGGAGCGACGCTTAGGGCGGATGCGGCGGTGATGGCGATGGGCGGAGCGGCGTATTGGCAGAACGATCGTTTAGAGGCTGGTATCGAAGGCGCGGATGCCGTTGCACGGACGTTCTCCGCACGCGCGCGTGCCGCGCAGCCCGTACTAATCGACGGCGAACCGGGAGCGGTTTGGATGCATGCGGGGGAGCTGCGCGTGGCGTTCCGCTTCAAGATAACGGGCGATCGAATCGCTGCGATCGATCTCATCGCAGATCGCGCCGCGCTCGCGCAATCGGTCATCGAGCGTTAGGGAGTCCGTGCGGCGGCGGCTGCGTCGGCGAGCCAGATGAGCCGGCCGTCCGTTGGGGCGATGATTTGCGCGGGATACGTCGACGGATCGTCGGCACCGTTGCGAACGGCGGCGAGTGCGGCGCTCTTTGCGGAGCCTTCCACCGCGAACGTGACGCAACGAGCCGCATTCAGCACGCTCGGCGTCAGCGTGATCCGCCACATCTGGACCGAGGCCGAATAGACCGCGCGTACGAGCCGGTCGGAATCGGTCGTCGGATCGGTGCCGGGGAAGAGCGATGCGGTGTGGCCGTCGGCCCCCATGCCCAAGAGCACGAGATCGAAGCGCGGCCGATCGCCGAGAACGCGCTTGAGATCGGCCGCATACGAAGCGGCGGCTTGTTCGGGCGGATCCTCGCCGCGTATGCGATAGACGTTGCGCTCCGGAATGTTTACAGCATTCAGAAACGCTTCGCGGGCCATGCGGTAGTTGGACTGCGCGTCTTCGGGCGGCACGCAGCGTTCGTCGCCGAAGAAGGCGAGGACGTCTTCCCACGGCAGCGCCGAACGATAGGGTTCGGCTGCGAGCCGCTCGTACGCCGCGCGCGGCGTCGTTCCGCCGGCCAACGATATCGCGAAGCGTCCGCGTTGCGCGATCGCCGAATGTGCGGACTCTGCGACGAGTTCCGCCAGCGCGTCCGCGACCGCGGTCGCATCGGGCAGGACGCGTAATTCGCCCGGGGACCTCACGAGCGCGCCGCTCCGTAGGTGAGCAATTCGGTTGCGACGGCGAGCGTGTCGCGAAAGACGCGGTCGCCCTCGCCTTCTAAGATCGCGCGTTCGACGAGCGAGGCGATATCGACGCCGCCGAGCGGCCCGCACCGATGGCGCTGCGTCTTGCCGATGCTACTTTCAAGAATGATGGCATCCGGATCGTCGTGGCCGACTTCGGCGACAAAACGGCCGTTTTTCGAACGCAGCGTCACGCGCTGCATGCGCCGGGCGGCGCCGGAGCGTTCGATGGATAGCGCAACGTGCCCACCGCGTTCGGACGAGAAGGTGCGAGGACCCGCGATGCTCCATCCGAGGCGGCTTGCAAGCCAGCACGCGAAATAGTAGCTCTCGGCGTCGGAGCCGCAGGCGATATCGATTTCTTCTAGCCGCGCGAGTTCTGCGGCTTGGCCGGGATCGTCGAAGAATCCGGCGATGCATTCTTGCCACGGGGCTAGCCGAAGGTACGCGAGATCGGCGATCGTGACGTTCGGTTGACGTTCTACGAATAAGCCGAGATCGCGCAGTGCGGCCGCGTCCGTCTCGATCATCGACGTGCTGCAGATGGTGGTTCGAGCCAGGCGCGCGAGCGGCTCGAAGCGTTGATCGGAGGCGGTCTGCCTGCCTCCCCACATCAGCAGCATCGGCGCTTCCGGCAGCGATCCCGTTTCGAGCATCGACACGAGATGATCGGGCGTAGTGCCGGCGACGCCGAGTTCCAGCCAGTCGCCGTGCGCGCTCGCCCGACCGATGTGATAGGTTCCCTCCGAGATCGTTGCGTCAAGAAGGATGACGCGGGATGGGTGCTTGTCGGCCACCGCTCGGACGCGCTCGCGCGCCCACGTCGCCACGGTCGCGTCGTCTACGAATACGGCAAGCGTCATCGTCGCGGTATTCGGCTCACCGCTGCTGCTTCGCGCCGCCCGCAACTCTTCGAGGACTGCAGGAAGATCGAGCGCGCTCAAAGCGCGCGCCACTCCGGAAAGAGCTTCGCGGCCGATTCGGGCCCCTGGCCACCGGCGGGGTAGTTCGGAAACGTGAAGTCTTTGGTGTGCTCCCAAACGTCGAGGATGGGCGTAACGATCTCCCAGGCGCGTTCGACGGCATCCCATCGCGTAAAGAGCGTCTGGTCGCCGCGAATCGCATCGCCGATGAGCCGTTCGTATGCGGGCGGAGATTGCACGCCGAAGCCGGACCCGTAATTGAAGTCCATGAACACGCTGCGAATGTGGCTCTTGGGGCCCGGAACTTTGGCTTCGAAGCGCATCGTGACGCCCTCTTCGGGCTGGATCTTGATGACGAGTACGTTCGGTTCGATCGTATCGGTGGATTCGCCGTAGAGGCGGTGCGGAATCGGCTTGAACGTTACCGCGATCTCGGAGACCTTACGCGCGAGCCGTTTACCGGAACGCAGATAGAACGGCACGCCGGCCCATCGCCAGCTATCGACGTGCAACCGTACGGCCGCAAAGGTTTCGGTATTCGATTCCGGGTCGACGTCTTGCTCGGAACGGTAGGCGATGACCGGTTTTCCGTTGATGTTTCCGGCCCCGTACTGGCCGCGCGCGGACATCGACGCTACGTCCTCGTGCGTCGGCGGGGCGATGGCGGAGAGTACCTTGAATTTTTCGTTACGGATCGCATCGGCATCCGAACTTGCGGGCGGCTCCATCGCGACCAAGGCCAACAGATTCATGACGTGGTTTTGAATCATGTCGCGAAGCGCGCCCGCGTTATCGTAGTAGCCCCCGCGCAATTCGACGCCGAGCTGTTCGGCGGCGGTAATCTGTACCGATTGCACGTAATTCCGATTCCATACCGGCTCGAAAATCGTATTGGCGAACCGCAGTGCCATGATGTCTTGCACCGGTTCTTTGCCGAGGTAGTGATCGATGCGATAGACGCTGCGCTCGTCAAAAGCACGCTCCACCGTCTGTTGTAGCGCCCGTGCCGAGAGCAGATCGGTACCGAACGGCTTCTCCACGACGATCCGCGTCCAGCCCTTGACGTGCGTGCGCGGGTCGATACCGGCAGCCTTAATGTGCGTGATAATTTCCGGAAAGACCGACGGCGGCGTGGACAGATAGAAGAGCCGATTGTGCGCGGTCCCGAGTTGGGCGTCATTTTCGTCGAGACGTTTTTTGAGTGCTTCGTAGCACTTCACGTCGTCGAAATCGGCGCTCATGTAGCTGATGCGGCGCTCGAAATCGTCCCAGATCGCCCCTTTTGGTTTTTGATCCGCGGGAGCGA
Organism: Candidatus Dormiibacterota bacterium; assembly: GCA_035532835.1. Lineage (NCBI taxonomy): Bacteria > Bacillati > Candidatus Dormiibacterota > Candidatus Dormiibacterota bacterium. Next base: position 29,489 of record DATKQG010000045.1, on the reverse strand, counting down.
ACTCGTCGAGCTGTTGTTTGCAGTATTCGCGAAAGCTCTCGTCGGTGTAATTGCTGCGCGAATATCCCACTAAAGCGAAATCGTTGGAGAGCGTGCCGTTGAGGCGCAAGGCGTATACTGCCGGCAGCAGCATGCGTTTGAACAGGTCGCCGCTGGCGCCGAAGAAGACGATCGAGCAAGGATCGGTGACGCGGTCGCGGTGTAACCCGTCGCGCAGCGGGTTGCCGTCGTGCTGCGGATCGACGGTAACCGTCGCGGTCGCTTTAGCCATGCGTCTCGCTCTTGACGGCATGCCCGCCGAATTGATTGCGTAGCGCGGCGATGACTTTCGCGCTGAACGATTCGTCCTGTCGCGAAGCGAAACGAGCCATGAGCGACATGGTGATGATCGGCGCCGGGACGTTTTCATCGATGGCGGCCTGCACCGTCCAGCGGCCCTCGCCGGTGTCGTCGACATATCCGCGAATGTTCGCTAGACCCGGATCGTCTTTGAAGGCGAGTACGGCGAGTTCGAGGAGCCACGATCGCACGACGCTCCCGTAACACCACACGTTCGCGACCTGCTCGAGGTCGAAATCGAACGGCGACTTTTCGAGAATCTCGAATCCTTCGCCGTACGCTTGCAACATGCCGTACTCGACCCCGTTGTGGACCATTTTAGAGAAGTGGCCGGCCCCCGCCCGCCCGACGTGTGCGTAGCCGTTGGCGGGCGCAAGCGTGGTGAAGATCGGTTCGCAGGATTTGACGGCCGGATCGTCGCCACCGACCATCAAGCAGTAGCCTTCCTTCAAACCCCATACGCCGCCGCTCGTGCCGGCATCGACGAGGCTCACGCCCTTTGCCTTACAGCGTTCGTATGCGAGAAGACCCTCTTTGTAGTTGGTATTGCCGCCGTCGACGATGATGTCGCCCGGCCCGAGCAGCGCAGCCAGCGCATCGATGGTTTCGTCGGTCGGGGCACCGGAGGGGACCATCACCCACACGACCTTCGGCGAGCCCTTCAGCGCGCCGACGAGTTCCGCCAAGCTCTGCGCACCGGTGGCTCCGCCCGCTACGGACTGCGCCACGGCTTGTGCGCTGCGGTCGTAGACGGCGACCGAGTGGCCGCCCTCGAGAAGGCGTGTCGTCATATTCGCGCCCATTTTTCCGAGCCCGACCATTCCTAGTTGCATCGATGTTCCTTACGCTGTAGCCGTGAGTGCTGAATCGACCGAGGCGATCAGGGCGCGCAATGCGTCCTCGATGTTGCCTTTGAGATGGACGCGCATGCCGCGGCGATGGCGCTTATCGAGGGACTGCCAGTCGCCCAATGCCTGCGCGGCGAGCAGCGTGCGGAAACCGACGTTCATGCCCGGAATCATCGGATCGTTGGGCTCGTCGGCCGTGATCTGCAACATCACCGCCGTATCGGGGCCGCCTTTGTGCAGTTGGCCGGTCGAATGTAGGAACCGAGGCCCGAAGCCGACCGTGGTTGCGACGCGACGGGCGTCGCGAATCTTCAAGCGCAGCTCGTCAAGCAGCGTTTCGTGTCGCTCGTTACGCGCAACGTACGCACAGATCGCCTCGTAGTCTCCAGCCCGCAGGGAAGAGAGCACCGCGGAGAGCGTTGCGGTTGCTCCCGCGGTCGTGATGCCCTTGCTCCCGGAGAGCAGGGTGATGTCGAAGGCCGGAGCTTCCACATCCGTCGTCGGCTCGTCGATGGATCCGGTTTGCAAGTATTGCGCGAGCAACGCCTTCGTATTGTCTTTGGATTCTTGGACGTTAGGTTGATCGAAAGCGTTGATGCGTAAAATCGATCCGGCTGCGGCGACGGCGATCTCCCACAAATAGAATTGCTCGCCCAAATCGTACTCGTCGTTGAGGGCTAAGCGAATCACCGGATGCCCGGCGGATTCGAGTTCGGTCAGGGCTTCGGCTGTTCCAGGATGCGGGTCGGGCAGATTGGCGCCCACATAGACGAACAGGCGATCCGAACCGTAAACGTCGGGGCGGCCGAGTTCCTCGCCGGCGATCGGGATGATGCCCTTGCCGAGTTTGCCGGTCGATTCCGCGATCAACTGTTCGGCCCACGCGCCGAACGCGGCGACGTCGGGATGCGTCACGATCGTGAGCTTGTCGCGTCCGTTTACCGCTAAGCCGCCGATCGCCGCGCCGAAGCGCACGCCCGGTGCCATCTTCGGATCGACGATGGGTTCGTTCGCGTGCATCGCCCCGAGCCCGCGATCGAGCAAGAGTTTGATGTCGTATCCGGCCAGCGCCGATGGAACGATGCCGACGAACGAAAGCGCCGAATAGCGTCCGCCGATATTCGGGTCGTTTTCGAAACACGCCGCGAAGTTGTTGGCTTTGGCCTCGTCGACCGTGACGGTGCCGGGGTCGGTGATTGCCACGAAGTGGCTGCCGGCGTTTGCCGCGCCCACGGCCTTGACGACCTTATCGTGAAAGTATGCGTAGAAAGCGTTGGGCTCGGTGGTCGTCCCGCTTTTGCTCGCGATGACGAACAGCGTTTGCGCGACGTCGATGCGCTCTTCGAGTTCTGCGATTTGCTGCGGATCCGTCGAATCCAACACGAACATGCGCGGATATCCGTCGAAATCGCCGAGCGTATCGTGCAACACGTCGGGCGCGAGCGAACTGCCGCCCATTCCCATGACCACGACGCTGTCGAACGCTTGTTTGATATCGTCCGAAAGCGAGCGAAGGTTGGGCACGGACTCCATCAGGCGTTGCGCGATGTCGAGCCATCCGAGCGAGTGTTTGACGATCTCGCCCGCGGCGGCATCGTCCGTCCATGGCGAGGGATCCTTGGCCCACAATTTTTTGAGAAAACCGCCGTTCGCGAGCTGCGTGAGGGCCGCTTCGTAATGAGCTTGCGTATCCCCCAGATGCATCGCGATGCGCTCGCCGCCGCTGGCAAGCTGATTTTGCTTGTAGGTGATCGCTCCCAGCAATGCCGCGAAGGAGTCGGAAAATGACGCAACGCCCTCGATCTGGAGCTGATGGGTCACTTCGAAGAGCGATATGCCGGCGTCTTGCAGCGCTTTGAGCGTTGCTCGCGCGCCATCCAGATCGTTTTCGATCGTATTCGGAACGATCGTGCCATGATCGAGGAGCGCGGCCAGCGTGTTGGGCGGCATGGTGTTGACGGTGTCGGGGCCGATCACCGTATCGACGTACATCAAATCCGAGTAGCTCGGGTTCTTGGTAGAGGTGCTCGCCCAGAGCGGCCTCTGTGGGTGAGCACCGGCTGCGGCCGCTTTCGCGAACGTCTCACCCTGGAAGAGTTCTTTGAATTTCTGATACGTGAGCTTGAGGTTGGCAATGCCCGTCTTGCCGAGCAGCGCGCCGTATCCGGTTTCGCCTTTGGCGATTTTTGCATCCAGCAGTCTATCGACGGCCGTATCGATGCGGCTGACGAAGACCGAATTGACCGAACGGATCGTATCGACCGGCTTGCCCTCCCGAATGCGGCGCTCGAGGCCCTTGATGTAGGCTCGGGCCGTCTTTTCGTACATTTCGATCGAGAAGATCAACGTGACGTTGATGTTGAGGCCTTCGTAAATGCAGGTCTCGATGGCCTCGACGCCTTCGTTGGTTCCGGGGATTTTCACCATGAGATTCGGCCGATCGACGCGATTCCACAACTGCTTGGCCATCGCGATCGTACCCTGTGTATCGTGCGCCAGTAGCGGTGAGACTTCGAGGCTTACGAAGCCGTCGTTCCCTTTTGACGAGGAGTATACGCCGCCGAATGCATCGCACGCGCTCTGGATGTCCTGGACGGCGAGATCCCAAAAAAGCGCGTCCGGATCTTTCTCGCGGTCGATGAGCGAACGCAATTGCGCATCGTAGTCGTCACCCGTGCCGATCGCTTTCTCGAAGATCGTCGGATTGCTGGTCATGCCGCGCAAGCCGCGCTCGATGAGGTGCGCGAGTTCGCCGGATGCGAACATGCTGCGCCGTAGATTGTCGAGCCACACGCTCTGCCCGGCATCGAGTAATTGTTCGAGTTGATTCTTCACGGGATTCTCCTAGTACCTCAGTTACGTGTGAGTTGCGAAAGCGAACGAGTCGAGCGCGACCTCGGTAATATGCTCGGCGGTTAACCCGAGCGTGCGGGCGATGTCGGCTGCGGGAGCGGAGCGCCCGTACTGATCGATGCCGATCGAAACTCCTCGCTGTCCCACGTATGCCGACCAACCGAAGGTTGACGCAGCTTCGATCGAGATGCGGGCGGTGACGGCCGGCGGAAGCACGTCGTCGCGATAGGATTGTGGCTGCTCGTCGAAGAGCGACCAACACGGCATCGAGACGACCCGGGTACGCACGCCTTTTCGTTCGAGCAGCCCTTTGGCCGCAATCGCCAACTCGACTTCGGAACCGGTTGCAAGAAGTAGGAGATCGGGCGTTCCGTCTGCGTCTGCGATCACATAAGCTCCGCGGTCCACGCGCGCGTTTCGCTCGCCCAGGAATGTGAGTTTTTGGCGCGTGAGCACGAGGGCCCACGGGCAGCCGCTCTGCGGATCGATAGCGAGTCTCCATGCTTCCATCGTTTCGAGTGCGTCCGCAGGGCGCACGACGCGCACGTTCGGCATGGCGCGGAGCATGGCGAGTTGTTCGATCGGCTGATGGGTGGGCCCGTCCTCGCCGAGAAAGACCGAGTCGTGGGTGAACACGTAGATCGCATGAAGCCGGCTCAGCGCGCTCAAGCGCAGACTCGGCTTGAGATAGTCGACGAAATTGAAGAACGTCGCGGCAAACGGCATCAAACCGCCGTGCAGGGCGATGCCGTTCGTCGCGGCCGCCATCACGTGCTCGCGTACGCCGTAATGGATATTGCGGCCGAGATAATCGTCGGGCTGAAAATCGCCTTGACCGTTGAGATACGTCTTGGTCGACGGGTCGAGATCGGCGGAACCGCCGACCAACTCCGGTAACGCGGACGCGATGGCGTTCATCACGATACCGCCGGCATCGCGGCTTGCGATACTGCCGTTCTCTTTGGTAAACGTCGGCCAGGGAAGGTTCGCCGGAAGCTTGCCCTCCAGCGCGCGCTCGAGCGGCGCGGCCAGATCCGGGTGCGCCGCTTTCCATTCCGCAAACGTCGCGTTCCATTGGGCTTGCAGGCCGGCGCCTTTGCTCCCGCATTCGCGATAGAACGCCAAGGCCTCGTCGGGAACGTAGAAGGCGGGTTCGAGCGGCCAGCCGAGTTCGGTTTTCGTTTTGGCGACATTCTCCGCGCCGAGCGGCTCGCCGTGGGCCTTGGATGTATCTTGCTGCGGCGATCCGTACCCGATATGGGTGCGCACGGCGATCAGCGACGGCCGGTCCGTAACGTTTTTAGCGATGGCGATTGCGCGATCGATCGCATCGGCATCGTTGCAATGGGCGGCATCGACGGTTTGCGTATGCCAGCCCGACGCGTCGAATCGCGCGATCGCGTCTTCGGTATACGTCACGTCGGTCGGTCCGGCGAGCGAGACGCGGTTGTCGTCGTAAAGCACGATCAATTTCCCGAGTTTGAGGTGCCCCGCAAGGGAGAGCGCTTCTTGGCTGATCCCTTCCATCAAATCGCCGTCGCCGCAGAGTGCGTAGGTGAAGTGGTCGCAGATCCGTGCATCGTCGCGATTATTCACCGCACCGAGATGCGCTTGGGCGATCGCAAGGCCCACCGCATTCCCGATACCCTGCCCGAGCGGACCGGTGGTGGCCTCGACGCCCGGCGTGTGCCCGACTTCGGGATGGCCTGGAGTCTTACTGCCGAGTTGGCGGAAATGCTTGAGATCGTCGAGCGAGAGATCATAGCCGGTCAGGTAGAGCATCGCGTAGAGGAGCATCGAACCGTGGCCCGCCGAGAGAATAAAGCGGTCGCGATCGAACCAGTGCGGATCCTGCGGGTTGAAGCGTAGATGCCGCGTCCAGAGCGTATAGGCGATCGCGGCCGCGCCGAGCGGCAACCCGGGGTGACCGGAGTTTGCTTTCTGTATCGCATCGACCGCGAGAAAGCGAATGGCGTTGATGCGTTGCTCATCGAGCGACGAATTCGGCACGGAACCTCCTTCAAAAGATACAGGGCGCGGATGCGAGCCTCTGCCGCAAAACGTGGGATGGGGCGTATTCGCGGCTGGCTTCCTATCTCTTACCCTGATCTACGCCGAAAGATCGCTGCTCGGATCGCGTTAGCCGTTCGGAAGGATGACCGCCCGCCCTTCGAACGTACCCGCTTCCATCTGCGCGTATGCTTCGTGCGCGCGCTCGAGCGGAAAGCGACTGACGTGCGCGTGGATGTAGCCCCGCCGCGCCAAGGCGATCACCTCGCGAAGCTCGGCGATCGAGCCGTAGAGCGGCATCGAGACGCGTGCCCCCCACGATACTTTACCCTGCGAGACCGGCAGGGTTCCGCCCCCGAGCCCGACGATGGTGCAATCGCCGTTGGGCCGTACCAGCTTGCGAGCGAGATCGACGGTCGCCTGAACGCCGACGAAATCGAGCACGACGTCAGCTTGGCCGCGCAAGAGTTCCAGCACGGTCGCGAGCGCGTCCTCGTTGGAAACAACGATGTCGTCGGCGCCGAGAGAGCGCGCCAGCGCCAAGCGTTCGAGCGAGATGTCGACCGCGATAATGCGGACGCTGGTCATCGCTCGCAGGATCTGGACCGCCATGTGGCCGAGCCCGCCGACGCCGATGACCACCGCGGTCGCATCCGGCGCAAGCAGAAGGAGCGAACGTTGGATCGCGTGATAGGGGGTGAGGCCCGCGTCCGATAGGGGCGCGGCATCGCGCGGCTCCAGATCGCCCAACGGCACGAGGTAGCGGGCCGCCGGAACGATCATGTACTCGGCCATTCCGCCGTCCTCTCCCAGGCCGCATCCGCGCATGTCGCGCTGGTTGAGGCAATAATTCTCGGCCGATACCGCGCAAGCGGCGCACCGCCCGCAAGCCCAAGCAGCGTACACGGCATAGGCTTCGCCTTCGCTCACACCTTTCACGCCGGCGCCGATTGCGGCGACCCATCCGGTGTTCTCATGCCCCAGGGTAAACGGCGGCGCCCACGGCGACTTTCCAGCGGCCACGCCAGCGACGACGTGGAGATCGGAGTGGCAGGCCCCGGCTCCCGCGATCTTGAGCAGCACCTCTCCGTTGCCCGGCTCCGGAGTTGGAACGTCTTCGATTCGCGGGCCGTCCGCGAGCAGCCGATACGCCTTCATCCTACAAACTACGACGGGACCGCCTGGGAACCATGCGCCGCCGCGGCAATCGGCCGCGTTAAGATGAAGAGCGAGACGGTGCGCCGTAACGATAGCCTCGTTATGGATTTTGAGCAATTGCGCGGGCAGATCGAAGCGTTGGCTGCGGGGAACGGCGATCCGCGTGGCCGCGAAGGGCGTGCCATCGACGATGCGATCGAAGCGCTCGACGAAGGCCTGCTTCGCGCGTGCGAGCCCGACGCCGACGGCGTATGGCAGACGAACGTCTGGGTGAAGCAAGCAATCTTGCTCTATTTTGCGCGGTGCGAATCGCATTGGATCGGCGACCGCGACCGCGACGGGCTCGTCTATTTCGATAAGTTGCCGGTCAAGAAAAATTACAAAAAGCTCGGCGTGCGTTGCGTTCCACCCGGCGTCGCACGGTACGGAAGTTTCCTCGGGAACGGCACGATTTTGATGCCGGGCTACGTGAACATCGGTGCGTACGTCGACGAAGGCAGCATGATCGACACGTGGGCAACCGTTGGATCGTGCGCGCAGATCGGCAAGGGCGTGCACCTTTCGGGCGGCGTCGGCATCGGCGGCGTGCTCGAACCGCCGCAGGCCTCACCGGTCATCATCGAAGACGGCGCCTTCGTCGGCTCGCGCTGCATCGTCGTTGAAGGCGTGCATGTCGAGCGCGAAGCGGTACTCGGTGCCGGCGTCGTGCTTACCGCGAGCACGCCGATCGTCGACGTGCGTGCGACGGAAGCGGTAACCTCGAAAGGCCGCATCCCGGCGCGCGCCGTCGTGATCCCGGGAACGCTGCCCAAACGCTTCCCCGCCGGCGAATACGGCGTTCCGTGTGCCCTGATCATCGGCACGCGTACGGAAGCGACCGACCGAAAGACGTCGCTGAACGCTGCGCTCCGCGAATACGAGGTAGCGGTCTAGTGTTCAATCCACGCGTCTTAGAGATTCCGGGTTCGCTCATCCGCAGCATCGCGGCCAAACGTCAACCGAGTTCGATCGACCTCGGCTTAGGAGAGCCCTCGCTCAGGCCCAACATGGCGCACTTCGAACACGCCATGGCGTACGTTCGCGAGCATGGCGTGAAGTACACGCAGAACGCTGGCGAGCACGCGCTGCGGGAAGCGATCGCCCGGCACTACCACTACCCGCAAATGCACCGCGTCGAAAATGTCTGCGTGACGACCGGCTCGCAAGAAGCGATGTTCGTGACGATCAAGACCTTGCTCGATCCGTCGTGCGATGAACTGCTCATCGTCGAGCCGGCCTTTCCGGCCTACGCAAAGATGGCCGCTCTCGAAGGCATCACCGCGCGCGGCGTGGCTATGGACGAAGCGCACGATTTCGCGTTCGACGCCGAACGTATCATCGCGGCGATCGGCGAACGCACGCGCGCCATCGTGATCTGCTCCCCGAATAATCCCAGCGGCCGCGTGATCTCACGCGACCAAGCCGACATCCTGGTGCGAGCGCTCGAACGGCGCTCGGGCGATCCTATCTGGATCATCCACGACGAAATCTATCGCGAGCAAACCTATATCGAAAACGAAGCCTACCTTGCAGACAGCTATCCCTATACGATCGTTACGAATTCGCTGAGCAAGAGTAATGCGCTCACCGGGTTGCGCCTGGGATGGATCCTCGCTCCCCACGAGTTTATCGAACAGGCGATCAAGGCGCATGCATGGGTGACGTCGTGCACGGATACATTCGCCCAACAGGTCGGCTTGCACGTCTTCACGACGCTCGGCGGCGTGGGAGAGCACGTGGAGTGGTATCGGCGCCAGCAAGCGGCGGTCGTCAACGCACTGCGCAAGAGCGAGTTGCGCTTCATCGAACCCGAGGGGAGTTTCTACGCGTGCGTACGCTTACCCGACGGCGTGCCGTCGCTGGATGCCGCGATCGCATTGGTGGAAGAGTACGACGTCGTTGCCATCCCGGGCATCGCATTCGGAGCGATGTTCGATGCATGGCTGCGCCTGAGTTGGGTCGCGCCGATCGAGCGCGTCACCGAAGGCATCGACCGCATCGCCGAATACTGCCGCAGCAACGCACTCGTTTCGTAATTTCGCGGTGCGTCCAAAGGCCGTCGCGCGGGGTCCTGCAAAACGACTGATCGAGCGCAAACGACCGTCCTATTATGGTTTTCGGCATATTCGCTGATGCAAGGCCGATTCGGGATGCGTGGAGTACTCCAAATACACATCTTACGGGTGGTGTGGGGCAATTTTGTTTAAGTTGCTAAGCGGAGTCGCCCGGCGATCGACCGAGCCTGCCTCGGAAAAAGAAGTTAGAGCAAACACTTAGGCGCCCGCCGGCGTCTTTTACAGTATGAAGGATGGCGAAGGGCTCTTGGGTTTGGTGAGGGCGGCCTCGAACGGGCATGAAGAGGCCTACGACGGGCTTGTTCGCTCCCTGTGGCCGAACGCATACCGAATTGCCCTGTCGATCCTCGGCGAGAGCTGCGCTGCAGAAGACGCCGCGCAAGATGCCTGCGCTGCGATCTGCGCAAAGCTTCAGAACCTTTCCGACGTGCGCTCTTTCGCCGGTTGGTCCTACCGGATCATCGTGTCGCACGCACGCGATCACGCTCGCGCAGATCTCGTTTACGGCGACGAGAGACGCTCGGCTACGAAACGGCGAGCGGCGTCTCGACGCGCGACGACCCTAGCGCTCGGCTTGACCTCGAAGCCGCGATCGGCATGCTGCCCGAGTCCCTGCGGCTCGCGCTCGAACTCCACTATTTCGTCGGTTTGACAAGCAATGAGGTCGGCGTCGCACTTGGGATACCCGCAGCGAGCGTGCGCTTCCGCCTGATGATTGCCCGCCACCGCCTACGACCTCTTCTCGGCGACTCGACCGTGCCGCCAACGGCACAGGAGACTGTATCATGAATGAACCCAAGATCATTGAAATGGCGCTGCAGCGGCGATTTGCGCGCGCGGCAGTACCCGAATGCCCTCAGGGCCCGTGGGCCCCGACGACGGCCGCGCCCCTCCCGCCGCGTCCTCGGTCGCGTGGCTTCGCATACGCATGCGCAGTGCTCGTTATTCTGCTAAGTGCCGGCATCGCTACTCAGGCCGCCGGCGTGCTACGCGCCGGCTACGCGCATCTCTTCAACCAGGGTTCCTCGAAACCGTTACCACCACTCATTCATCGCGCCGATCGGCTTACCATCGCGCAGGCGCAGCAGCACATGCCATTTAGGGTCGTCGTGCCGGTTGGGCTGCCGACGCACACGATTTTTCAATATGCGCACGTGGTCAGCGAACAGCCGATTGCGCGCGTTGCGCTGGTCTACCAAACGCAAATCGCCGGACGGTATTACCGGATCCTCATCAAGGAGACGACTGCAATCAGCGGCCCTCCCGTCACTCACTTTGAGGCGATTAGTCAGGGAAAGGATGGGCGGACGCATCGTGAGACGTGGACGCTTGCGCTGCGCCGCTGGAAGCACGGGAACGTCATCATGGAGATGCTCCCACAGGGACTACCGGCCACGGTGACCGATCGGATCGTTCGCGAAAACACGCTTTGAGCTGACCGGCCCCGGCGCGCCGCCTACCCCAACTATTGTTGGGGTAGGGCTACTTGCACCCTGGACGAGATTACAACGCGCGTCCCAGTGCCGAGGATGCGGAATGCGAGTTTCGGCCCGAAAACGCGAGCAGGCCGGCGATCGTCCAGGACTGCGCGATTAATATTAGCACTCGCGCGACGGCCTTTGGCGCGTGCTAGCGGTCGACCTGATTCGCCGGAATGCCCGGGTTGACCGCGCAGTCGCGTGGCGCGTTGAACGAAGGATTGATGGGCAGCACGGGACGGAACGCCGAGTTCGACGGACGGAAATCGAAATAGGGTGCGAGATCCGGCGCGTTGGCGTCGAGTTGATTGAGCGGCTGCATGCCGTACAAGTCTTCGACGAATTTTAACACCGATGCGTACGTTGCCGTCGAATGGATCACCGTTCCGTTCGCGCGATTGTATGGGGAAATCACCAAGAACGGCTCGCGCATGCCGGGCGTTATGGTGCCGGGCATGGCGCTTGGCGGCGTCACGTGATCGTAGAAGCCGCCCCAATCGTCCCACACGACGAAGATAACGGTGTGCGGCCACAGCGTCGGATTCTCGCCGATCCAATCGATGACGGAGCTGACCCAGTCTTGCCCGCCGACGGGACTCTGCGACGTGCCGGGGTGATCGGAGAAGTAGATGCACGGAGGTTTGACCCACGTGAATTGCGGCAGGTCGTTACCCCGGATATCCGTTTCGAGATCCGTCCGCGCGATGCGGAAGGGAGAACCGGGAACGATTTTGGTGAGCGGATACCACGCGCGGAAGTTGATGAAGCCGTCGAAGACGCCCGTCGTCGAGTCGGTGCTGTAGTGCCGCCAACTAACGCCGCGCGCGTTCAAGCGGTCGGCGAACGTCACGCCGCTCCAGCAAATGCCGGTCTCACCCTCGAGTTGCCAATCGGTAAAGCCGGTAACGAGATCGAGAACCGGCGTCGCGACGCTGTCGACGGGCACCGTCGAGCCGCAGTTGGGTGGCGGGGCGCTCGCCGCTCCGGGAGAAGGCGATGGGCTGGGGACATCGTCGATCTGCTGCGCGAGGTCGTTCTGCGAATTAAGCGCCACGATATACTGATGCCCCGGAAACGAATTGGAACTCTGTACCGCAAAAAACTCGTCACCCAGTTCGTACGCCCGTGCGATGCCCCAGTATCCGAGCCTGTCGCTTTGCCGGATAATGGTGAGTGCGTCGCGATCCGGGCGAAACGGCGTATCCGGATTGCTTGCGGGCGCCGATGTGGGACACGGTGCGGGGCCGCCTGGTGGTGCCGTCGGCCAAGCGCCGTTGACCAGTGCTTCCCAGGTTGGTGCGTCGAAATTGTGGACTTGCAGGCAACGGAACGGGTCTTGGCCGTTATCCGGAACGGCGGTATCGAAACCGGCTTGGCGCAGATCGTTCACGATCGGTCCGGAGATCGTGCTGTCGGCCCCGGCAAAGGGCGTCGGGCCGCCCGGATAGCCGCCGAAGATATCGTCGAAGGTGCGATTCTCTTGCACGATTACGACCACGTGATCGACATAGCCGCGCGCGGCGACGCCTGCGGGAACGTTTACCGGAACGGCACCCGGAGGGCCGGGGCTAACCGCTCCGGCGCACGATGACGCGCAGATCAGCAGGCCCAAGCTGGCGATAACGACGGCTTTCCCCGGCACGATTACAGGCTCTGCGACTCCCACACGCCGGGCGGTCCTGCGTAGACTTGAATCAATCGATTGGGATCGAGGTACGTTCTCGCAACGCGTTGCACGTCGGCTGCCGTGATCTGCGCAAAGCGTTCGTTCAACGTGCGGTAATAGTCCAGCGGTAAGTCGTTGGTGGCGATATCCATCAGTTGCTCGACTTGTCCGTCGGCCGATGCTTCGGAGAGCAGTGCGCCGCTTACCAATCGCCCCTTGGCCTCGGTGAGTTCCGTTTGGGTTACGGGCTGCGTCTGCAGCAGCCGCAGTTGCTCGCGAATGAAGCGGACCGCTTCGACCACATGATCGGGTGGTGCGCTCAACTCGATGCGGAAATCGCCGCGATCCGCATCGGTGGAGAGCGAACTGCCTACGCTGTAGACGAGCCCGCGTTTCTGGCGCAGTCCCTGCCAGAGTCGCGATTCAAACGCACCGTTTGCGCCGAGTATCTGATTGAGCACCAGGAACGTATCGTAGTCCTTACTCGTACGCGAGAGTGCGGCTTGGCCCAAGCGCACGTAGACCTGATTTGTGTCGGTCCCCACGTAGTCGTGTCCGGCTTGCGCGGGCGGCAGCGGTTTGCTGTGTACGTTCGGCGTGGGGCCTTGCGCGTGCCAGCCGGCGAACGCCGCGCCGAGCACCGCTCGAACTCGCTCCGGAGTAATGTCTCCGACCACCGCAATCGTGGTGAGGTCCGGGCGCCAGTACGTTTTGGTGAATGAAAGGAGATCGTCGCGCGTGATGGAGTTGACGGATGCGGGCGTCGCTTCGCGCAGGCTCGGATCGTCGGGTGCTTCCAGAAGCCGCGCGTACGAGCGATCGATCATCACCCCGGAGATCGACGCTTCGCTTTGCAGGCTGTTCGCGAGTTGTTCGCGCTCGAGCGAGAACCAGGGCTCCGCAAAGGTCGGGTGCTCCTCGCCATCGGCGATGACGCGCGCGATCGTATCGAAATCGCCGGCCAGCCCACGAGCGCTGAAGCTCTGGCCGGTGGTCACGAATGCGCCCAAGTCGTCGGTGGTTTTGTGGCGCAATGCAAAGGGGTAGGCTTGGCTCCCGTAATCGGCTACCGCCGATGCGAGGCGAATGATCCCGACCTTTCCAGCCGGCGCAAACGCGGGCGATGCGGCTATTTCGCCGCTGAGCGTGAACGTCTGGCGGTCGGCTTTTTGCTGCACGATGACATGGATGCCGTTGGGCAGCGTGAACGCCGTGGGCATCAGATGGCTTTGCGCGGTCGTAGGTTTGCGCACGGCGGCGCGCACCCAGGCGGGTTCGATGATCGGCCCGTTGGGAACGCGTTTTGAGAAATCGTCGGTCGCCGCCGAAGTACTCTTTTGCGAACCCGAGGGCTGGCCGGTGTTGGAAAGGAGATGGCCTACGACGGTGGGGGTACTCAAGTACTTCTTTGCCGCGGCGAGAATCGTCGCGGGCGTGAGCGCCGCGAGGCGCTCGTCCTCATCGTGGATTTTTTCGCCTACGATGCCATAGGTATATCCGGCTAAATCGCCCATGCCGTCGACGGAGTCGGCCGAAAAGAGACGCTCGGCGATGGTGAGGCGCTGCGCGGCTTTGACGATATCCGGACTAAACCCGTCGCGCAACTGCGCGTCCATCGTATTCTGAAATATGCGCTGCGCTTCGTCACCGTGGTGCCCTGGGTTGAGAACGATGAAGACGTCGAGCAGGCCGCCCTTGAGCTGCGTGTCGGAGTTGGCTTGCACGGCGAGGGCGACGTTCGTCTGGACGAGCGCCTGGTAGAACGGGCCGCGCTGATTTTCGATCAGCGTCGCCAGAGTGCTGATCGCCGGCTCGCCGGGCTCGGTGTCCCCGGGTACGGCGTATGCGAGATCGAGAACTTCGAACGGGAATGGGAGCGTCGATTGCACCACCGCCCCGTGGCTTGGCACCGGCCGCGCGTCTTCGTGTTTCGGCAGCGCGCGGGAAGGAATCGCTCCGAAATATTGGCGAGCTTTAGCGAAAACGGCTTCGTGTTTGACGTCGCCCGCTACGACGAGCGTGGCGTTATTCGGCGCGTACCACTCGTGATAATAGGTTGCAATGTCGCTCGCGGTGGCCCGTTCCACGTCGGCTTTGTGCCCGATCGGCACGCGCCCGGCCGGCTGGTTAGGGAATGCGGCGGCGCGTACGCGCTTGAGCAAATCGAAAAACGGCGAACCGGAATCGCCTTCGAGTTCGTTGAGCACCGCCCCGCGCTCGATGCGCCAATCGGATTCTCGCAGGAGCAGGTGCTGCATGCGGTCGGACTCGATGTAGAGGGCGACGTCGAGCTTGTCGGCCGGCATTTCGAAGTAAAACTGTGTGTAATCGTAATTGGTCTCGCCGTTCATCTGCGCGCCCATGCGCGTGACGATATCGTCGAGACCGCCCGACGAAATGTGGCTCGTTCCCCGAAACATCATGTGTTCGAGCGCGTGGGCGAGGCCGGTTTTCCCCGGCGTTTCCTCGAGCGAGCCGAAGCGATACCAGACCCCCGTTTGCACCACCGGAGCGATCGGATCTTCGACGACCACCACCTTGAGCCCATTGGCGAGCGTCGTTTGGAAAATGCCGGCGTCGCCGGGGCCGCCGGTCGCGGCGGACGCAGCGCCCTGGAGCGTGAGGATGCAGAGTGCGGCGAGGAGGACGAAAATGCGTTTCACGAGTTGCTGATACTCTCCGGTTTCGGCGGGGATACGCCGAGGTAGTAATGTGCGGCCGCGGCCGCGGCCTCTCGGGGCATGAGTCCGATCAATTCGCTCCGTACGACGCGCGTACCGTGGGCGCGTGCGAGTCCTCGAACCAGTTCGACGATGCGGTGGAGCGGCGTGGCGTGGTAATCGGTGACGTTGAGCGATATTTGGACCAAGTCGTCCCGCAGCCGGAGGCCCAGCGCCCGCAGCGTGCGCAGGCCGCCGTCTCGTTCGCGCAGCTGCTTCGCGATCGCGCGCGCGATGCTCAGATCGCCGCCGGCCAATTCGATATTGAACGCGATCAGGATCGGGCGCGCTCCGATGGCGATCGCTCCCGCGCTCGGGTGGGCTGCGATATCGCCGCGATCGGGAAGCCAAGCCGGGTCGGCAAAGCGCGCTTCGAGGCCTTCGAATTCGCCGCGCCGCACGCTTGCCAGTAACGTGCGCTCCGGCGAGCGCGCGGCACGCGCATAGAAGAAGCTGGGAATACGATAACGCTCCCAGATTCGGGTTCCGGCCGCGTGCGCGAGCGAGACCGCCTCTTCCATCGATCCGCCTTGCAGCGGAACGAACGGCAACACGTCGAGCGCGCCGATGCGCGGGTGCACGCCGCGATGTTCGCGCAGATCGATGCGCTCCGCCGCTACGCCCGCCAACGCGACCGCCGCCTCGAGTACCGCCGGTGCGGATCCGGCGATCGTGAGAACGCTGCGATGATGCACGGGGTCGCTCGTGCGGTGCAACACCCGCGCTCCCGCGTGTTCGACGGCGTGAATCGCCGCGTCGATCGTTGCGGCATCGCGCCCTTCGGAGAGATTTGGAACGATCTCGTACGTGGCCAAGACGGTGGGCTATCCGAGCGCGCTGCGAATAGCGCCGGAGACATCGCGAGCGTTCGCGGGCGAGAAGACCGTCGTGTACCCGAGTTTGCGAGCCTCGGCTTCGCGGCGGTCCGCAGCGTTCACGGCGCGGACTTCTCCGGATAAGCCGAGTTCGCCGAACGCCACCGCATCGGCCGGGAGCGGAATGTTGCGAAACGAGGACGCGATCGCTAAAGCGATGCCCAGGTCTGCCGCCGGCTCGCTTACGCGCAATCCGCCTGCCACCGATGCGTAGACGTCGTGCGTGCCGAGATGCAGGCCGACGCGCCGTTCCAGAACGGCGAGAATCATCGCGAGCCGCTGTTGATCGAGATTGTTGGCCAGGCGCCGAGGCGTCCCGTAACTGGCTTCGCCGACCAATGCTTGCACCTCGATTAGCACCGGCCGCGAGCCGACGATCGATGCAACGACGCACGAACCGCTCGGGCGGGCGTCTCGTCCGGCAAGAAAGAGTTCCGACGGGTTGGCAACCTCCTGCAATCCGCTATCGTGCATCGAGAGCACGCAGATCTCGTCGATCGAGCCGAAGCGGTTCTTGTAGGCGCGCAGGATCCGATACTCTCCGGTCGATTCGCCTTCGAAGTACAGGACGGTGTCGACCAAGTGCTCGAGCAGGCGCGGGCCGGCGATCGCGCCGTCTTTGGTGACGTGTCCGACGATAAAACTCGCACATCCGGTGCGCTTCGAAAACTCCATGAGCGCCTGCGTGCAGTCGCGAACCTGGGTGATGCTGCCCGCATAGGCCTCCGACTCCGGCAACCAGACGGTCTGAATCGAGTCGACGATGACCGCGATCGGGTCGATACGTTCGAGTTGGTCGAGGACCGACCGCAGATTGGTCTCGGCATGCACCAGCAAACGGTCGGCTCCGGCGGCTTCGCCTTGGGCTACGCCGAGTCGCTGGGCTCGGAGCTTGACCTGGCCGGCGGATTCTTCGCCGCAGACGTAAACGACGGTCCCCGCCTGCGCGAGCCGCCCGGCGATCTGCAGGAGCAGGGTGGACTTTCCGGCGCCCGGCGGCCCACCTACCAGGGTCAGGCTTCCGGGGACGATTCCGCCGCCGACGACTGCATCGAACTCCGGCATACCGGTATGAATGCGGGCGATTTTCCCACCGTCGATTCGGTGAAGCGGAATGGGGCCAACCGCTGCTTGCCGCGGTGCGGCAGCCGCGCGGCCCGCTCGCGGCGCCGCGACCGAAAAGGCTCGTTCGTCGAAGGAGTTCCAAGCTTCGCACTGCGGGCAACGCCCGAGCCAGCGCGGCGCTTCGAAACCGCAGGCATTGCAAAAATATACCGCGCGCGTTTTGGCCACACCGACGCTAGTTAGGCGTCGAGGGTTTAGGCGCCTCGATTCTGCATGCGGTGCCTCCAATAATCTGGAGGCGGCGCATTTTATCGCATCGGGATGCTACGATAGGTGCCTCGCTTCGCGCCCTAGGGTCGATGCGTGAGAAAAGGCGTATGCATGTCTACCTTCGACTACGGCTTGGCGTATCTGCGCGGCGAGTTTGACCTCGCCGATCAGGATCGGCTCGATGCGGCTCTGACCACGATTGCGGGGGCGCGGACGGCCATCCTCGACCTGCGCTACATGACGTACATGGATTCAACCGTGTTGCGCTGCTTCACGCGCTTTCACAGCGACCGCGCGCGGACGAGCGACGCCGCGCCGCGCCTGTTGTTCGAGCCGACGCAGGCGATTGCCCGGATATTGCACATCACCGGCCTGGACACGATCTTTCCGCCGGCGCAGCCCGACGAATTGCTGGATCGGCCGGTCGGGCCGCCTGCTGGCTTGGACGCCGAGTCCGCATCCTCGGCGATTGCGATCTACCGGGAGGAAGGGCCCGAAGGCGGACGCTGGGTGTTTTTCTAGCGCCGATGCGACCGCCGCGGGACGGTTGCGCCGCGTGGCGGGGCAGCGAGCTTCCCTAAGCGAAAGCGCGGCGGCGATGAGCATCCCGGCCCACCTCCAGATCGCGATCGACGGCCCCGCCGCATCGGGCAAGACCACGGTCGCGCGTCGCCTTGCATCCCAGCTTCGCATCCTCTATCTCGACACGGGTGCGATGTATCGCGCGCTCGCGTATTTAGCGCTGCAGACGCGCAATGAAGCGGACAACGAGGGGGCGTTGTTGCGGCTGCTCGAGCAACACGAGATTCGCGTAAGCTCCGACGCAGCCGCGCCGTTAGGATTTCGCATTTTCGCGGGCGATCGCGAACTCGGCGAGGCGGTCTTGCAGTCGAACGAAGTGACGGCTATCGTTTCGACGATCGCCGCGCATCCGAAGATCCGCGAAGCGATGGTCCACGCGCAGCGGCGCATCGCGCAAGAAGGTCCGGTCGTGATGGCGGGGCGAGACATCGGAACGGTGGTACTGCCGCTCGCGCAGGTGAAAATTTTCTTGACCGCGTCGGTCGGCGCGCGTGTCGAGCGACGCCGCGTGCAGTTGGAGGCAGCGGGCGTGGACGTCAACGAGCACCGGTTGGCCGAGGAGATCGAGGAACGCGATCGGCTCGATCGTAGTCGCGCGGTTTCGCCGCTAGTCCCGGCGCCCGACGCGCACATCGTCGATTCGAGTGCGATTGGGATCGAGCGCGTCCTCGAAGAGATTGCCGCAATCGTCGAGCGGTCGCGGTGAGTCTGTACTGGGGCGCGAGCCATACGATTCGGGCCATCAGTCGGATCCTCTGGCGAGCGCAGGCGACCGGCGTCGAGCACGTTCCGCTCGACGGCCCGCTGATCGTCGCATGCAATCACGTTTCGTACCTAGACCCGCCCGTGATGGGCTCGTTCTGCCCGCGCCAGATCCATTTCATGGCGAAGAAGCAACTCTTCGATATTCCCGTGTTGGGAGCCGCGATCCGCGCGGTAGGAGCCTATCCGGTCGACCGCGAGGGGACCCCGACCGCCGCGATCAAGCGCTCGGTGGAGGTGCTGCGGACGGGTGGCTGCATCGGCATCTTTCCGGAGGGCACGCGCAATCTGGAGGGCGACGTCGAGGCCCGTCAGGGCGTTGCCTTGCTCGCGTCGCTCGGCAAAGCGCCCGTCGTACCGGCCTGCATCGTCGGTAGCAATCACGCGCGGTCGCTCGGTAAGATCAAAGTCGCTTTTGGAACGCCTTTACGGCTGCCATCGGACCGGAAAGCAACTCGTGATGATTTGGCGAAGTTCACAGACGACGTCATGAGCGCCATTCGCGCGCTCGCGGAGAACATCGGTGGAAATTCGTAAGGCCAAAGTTCAAGGATTCTGTTTCGGCGTTGCCATCACGGTCAAGAAGGCCGAAGAGGCGATCGGGTCGCGCAACGACGTGACGACGCTCGGCCACGTGGTGCACAACCCGCAAATGGTCGACTCGCTCGGGCGTCGCGGCTTGAAAAATGCGAATTCGGTCGACGAAGTGGAGGGCGGCGCGCTCTTCGTGCGCGCTCACGGATTGCCGGTCGAGGTCTTCGAAAAAGCGCAAGCCAAAGGCCTGGACGTGATCGACGCGACCTGCCCGATGGTCACCAAGATTCACGTGCAAGCCGAGAAACTCAAAGCGGACGGCTGCAAAATCATCGTCGTCGGCGACCCGAATCACCCCGAAGTCAAAGGGACCTTGAGCCACGTTCCCGGCGCTTGGTGCATCGAGACGGTCGAAGACGTCGCCACCCTTCCTCGCGGAAGCCGGGTGGGCGTGGTCGTCCAGTCGACGTACTCTCGCGCGCGCTTTACGGAGATCGTCAAAGCGCTCACCGAGAAATACTACGAAGTGCGGGCAGTCAATACGATTTGTACCGATACGAATAATCGGCAGAGCGAGGCTTCGCGTCTCGCGCAGGAAGTGGACGTGATGATCGTGGTCGGCGGCAAAACCTCCGCGAACACCAAGCATCTTGCCGAACTCTCCGAATCGCACGGCGCCCGGTCGTTCCACATCGAAGGCCCCTCGGAATTGCAGCCGCAGTGGTTCGACGGGGTGAAAGTCGCAGGCCTGATGTCGGGCGCTTCAACGCCGGGATGGCTGGTGGACGAAGTGCAGGCGCGCATGGAGGAACTCAGCCGTCAACCCGCCTGACGCGCTCGATCGGTTCGAGCGACATCTCGAAGCCTGCGTGACCGAGTATCGGGGATCGGACGTGATCTCCGATATGCTTTTGTACCACTTCGGCTACGGTTCGTATGGCCCGGCGCGGCGCGGCAAACGCCTGCGCCCGCAGATGGTATTGCGCGTGGCCCTCGCCCTGGGCGCCAAGCTCGAAGCGGCGCTCGATGCCGCGAGCGCGGTGGAGATTCTGCACAACTATTCGCTGGTTCACGACGACATCGAAGATCGCGATGAGTTGCGCCACGGGCGGCGGACGCTATGGGCTCGCGACGGGATCGCGCAGGCGATCAATACCGGCGATGCGATGTGCGCCCTGAGTTTTCTCACCCTCGCCCGTGCGGCCAGGCTTCACGAGGCGGGGCGCGTGCTCGCGATGATCGAGCATTTGCATGGAGCGCACGGCATCATGTGCGACGGCCAATCGCTCGATTTACGGTTCGAATCGGCGACCCACGTCGACATCGGCGAATACCATCGCATGATCGCTTGCAAGACCGCGGCGTTATTCGAGGCTTCCTGCGCGCTCGGCGCGCACACGGCCGGCGCGCAACCGGATGCGATCGCCGCCTATCGGCGGCTCGGGCATGCCTACGGCATCGCCTTTCAGATTCAGGACGACATCCAGGGAATATGGGGATCGGCCGATGCGACCGGCAAGACCGCCGGCAACGACATCGCGCGGCGCAAATGGACGTTCCCCGTCGTCTGGGCGCTGGCCCAGCCCGCATCGCCGGCTCGTGACGCCATTGCATCCGCCTACGCGGCCGGCCGCGCGCTGGACGCCTCCGAGGTCGAACGCGTCGTCGGCGCGCTCGACGATCTGGGGGCCAGAGAGGCCGCGCGGCGGGCGGTCGCAGAACCTATGGCGGTCGTGGAGCGCCACCCGGAGCAAGGCCTGCGCGCGTATCTGTTGGGGACGCTCGTCCCCGCGTAAGAGTAGGAGGGCCCCATCCAGGTGAAAGCCACGGCGAACGTTCGCATGTCCGTCCCAGAGCGGGCGCTTCCGAGGCCGGCGATGGCGATCTTGCTGCTCGCGGGCCTTGCGATCCGACTGATCTACATCCAAAATCAGGGATTTCGAAACGATGTCGTCACGTTTGAAGCGTGGGCGATTTCGCTCGTCGATCACGGATATGCCGCGTTTTACTCCAAGACCAGCTTTGCCGATTATCCGCCGGGTTATTTTTACGTGCTCGGGATCGTCGGATCGATTTGGAACGCGCTCTTCCGCGCGCACGACGGGGGCTATGCGGTGCTGGCCGCGATGGTCAAGTTGCCCGCGATCCTGGCGGATCTTGGGGTGGGTTGGCTCGTCTACGCAATAGGCTGCCGATTTGCGCCGCAGAGATGGGCCTTTGCAGCCGCCGCGATCTACGTTCTCAATCCGGTGACGATCTTTATCTCCGCGCTGTGGGGGCAGATCGATTCGCTGGCCGGCGGGCTGGCGCTCTTGGCCGCGTATTTTCTGCTCAAGAGTGAGGACGGCGAATCGAATCGCCCGTCGCTCTGGATCGTGGGCGCATGGCTGGTCTTCGCCTATTCGCTATTGATCAAGCCCCAGTCGGCGGTCCTGATCCCGATCTTTATCGCGTTCGCGTTTGTGAATCCGGCGCGCCGAAAGGCGCGCGTCACAGCGACCGCCATCGGCATCGGCGCTGCGTTCGTGTTGACGTACGCGCTCAGCGTGCCGTTCCATTCCGGAAACCCGATAGCGGTCTTTAGCTGGCTGCTCCATCAATACGAATTCGGTTCGAGCGTCTATTCCTATAACTCGGTCAACGCGTTCAATTTGTGGGCGATCAAGGGCACGTTTTGGGTCCCGGACAGCCGGTTGATTCTCGGATTGCCCCAGGTTATTTGGGGAACCGGATTGGTGCTCGCGGCGCTGGGACTGATCGTGTGGCGCTACATCTACGATCGCACTCCTCAGGCGATGCTGGAGTCCTGTGCGATCTCGCTGCTCGCGTTCTTTATCCTGGCGACGCGCATGCACGAGCGTTATATGTTTGACGGCTTGCTCTTTGCGATCGCTTGCATCCCGCTTGCGAGGCGCTACCTATGGGGGGTCGTCCTGCTCTCCGTCGTGCTTTACGCGAACCTCAAATACTCGTTGGACTACCTCACCGTGATGAACGCGCATACGCCGGGCATCGACCCCCACAACGTGTGGGGAGCGATCACGTCGGTGTACTCGTTGCTTGCGGTTGGGACGTTTTTCGTGCTGGGCTATCTCTTTCTCGGTGGCCCCGCGCGCGAGGGTATGGGGATGCCGCACGGGCAAAGCGCCGCGTACGGAAGAATGTGGCCGTCTTGGTTGAGGCCCGCTGACTGGTTCGATCCCAGTGAGGGATTGCGGGCGATGCGCGCTCCGCTCGATTACATCGTGATGGGTGCGATCGGCGTGGGAACGTTCATCCTGTCGTTCGTAAACTACGCGTACCCGAGCGGAAAGATTTTCGACGAAATTTACTTTGCTCGGGCGGCCGAAGAGTACTTGCAGAACCTGCGTATCTACGAAAATACGCACCCGCCGTTTTCCAAGTTACTGGTGACGCTTTCGGTGATGCTCTTCGGCGGTATGCCGCACGGCCACGGGCTCGGCGGCTGGACCGGGCTGAACGCGATCATCGGGCACATGCCCAACGGCGATAACTCCTACGGCTGGCGTTTTCTGGACGTCGTCTTCGGAGCGTTGGTCGTCATGCTGCTCTACGCGTTCGCCAAACGGATCACGGGGTCCACGGTTTTCGCGGCAATCGCAGCGGTGCTGCTAAGCCTGGACGGCATGCACTTCGTGCAATCGCGTATTGCGACGCCGGAAGGCTTCGTCGTATTTTTCTCGTTGCTCGCCGTCTACGCATTCTATCGGTTCTGGATCGCCTCGCAGACAAACGAGCGCGTCCACGTCGAGGTACCGCCATACGCCTTTGCGCTAGGCGCGATCGCTTCGCTCGTTTTCGGCGGGCTCTTTCTCGGAGCGTGGAAGCTCCTGGTTCCACCGCCGAACGTCGCGTCACCCGATTTTGCGACTTCGATCATCACGATTTGCTACGTGAGCTTGGGCGCGTACTTGCTGGTCCGTTACGTCGTATTCCCGCGGCTTTTCAGTGACGGAAAAATCGAGTCGACGTTCGGTGAGGGCTCGTATGCGTTGGGCGACGAGCGAACGCTGACGATGTACGCGGCCGACGGCGGCGTGCTGGATACCGCGACGAAGAGCGCGCAGCGCGGAGAACGCTCGCAGGTACGAAACGGCGAGCTCGCTTACGGGTCCGGCGACCTTTCCATTGAGTACCATCGCGACGGCAGCGTCGGGTATCGCTCGCCGTTCGGAGAAGCGACCTACGCGAAAAATCGTTCGACGTCGGCGGTGGGAAGCGAGAGCGGCCGTTCGGCCAGGCTCTGGCTGGTGCTATTCACCATCGCGCTCGGCCTGCTCGTGAGCGCAAAATGGTACGGCGTCATGGGCTTTGGGGTCAGCTTCTTGGTGTTGATCGGCATTTGGCTGCAACGCACCGTATTTAAGGGGCGTCCGACGCTCTGGGGTAACCCGCGCGGATTTCGTCTCGACGGCGCGCTGATCGCGATTCTCTTCGTCAGCGCGAGCGTCTACGCGCTGGTCTGGACGCCGGATCTCATGCGTCACGCGCCCGGCGACATCCAAAATTTCAACGACGTCGTCTACCGTCAGTACTCGATGTTCGAGTATCACGACACGCTCAAAGCGACTCATCCCTACTCCTCGAAGTGGTGGGAGTGGCCGTTGGATTACGTGCCGATCGCCTACTACTATCAGGACCATCGCGTGAACCAGCAGGACCCGAAGGCCTGTTGCGTGACCGAGATTACCTCGATGCCCAACCCGCTCAATATGTGGTTCGGGCTACTCTGCGTACCGCTGGTCGGGTATCTGGCATGGCGAGAGCGCAATAAGGGGTACGCGCTGATCGTCGTCACCTACCTCTTACAGTGGCTGCCGTGGATGAAATCTCCGCGCATCACGTTCGCCTATCATTTTTATGTCGACATACCGCTGATCTGTCTCTGTAACGCGATCGTTTTACAGCGCGTATGGCAGTATGGCGCCAGCCGGGGCAAAAACGGCCGATTGTGGGGCGGTATCGCGGTCGGCGGCTACGTCGCGCTGATCGCCGGGGCATTCGTCTTTTTCTACCCCATCCTCGCGGCCTCGCCGATCACCTGGAACGCCTGGCACGCGCGGATGTGGTTCAGCAAGTGGATCGTCGGGCCCGGGTAGCGAAGAGGGTACAACCATGTCTGGACATTCGAAGTGGCACAACATCAAGCTGCGCAAGGGCAAAGTCGATGCGCAGCGTGGCGCCCGTTTTACCAAACTGAGCAAAGAAATCATTCTCGCGGCAAAATCCGGGTCGCCCGACCCGGAGGCCAACTACCGCCTTAAAATGGCGGTCGAAAAGGCCAAAGAGAACAATATGCCGGCCGATAACATCAAGCGCGCGATCGCGCGCGGGGCGGGCGGTAGCGGCGAGAAAGAGATCGAGGAACTTCGCTACGAGGGATATGGCCCGGACGGCTTGGCCGTCGTCGTCGACGCCGCCACCGACAATCGCAATCGGACCGCGGGCGAATTGCGTTTTCTCTTTATGAAGAACGGCGGAACTCTGGGTGAAACCGGGAGCGTCGGCTGGATGTTCGACGCCGTTGGCATTATCGAAGTCGACGCGCGCGGACGCTCCGAAGATCGCCTCACCGAAGATGCGCTGGTCGAGGGAGTGATCGATCTCGAATACGGCGAGCCGATCGCCTCGATCTACGCGGAATCCGCGTCGCTAACGTCCACGCGCGATGCATTGCGCGAGCGCGGCTTTAAAATCTCGGCGGCGTATTTAGGCATGCGCGCGAAGCAGCGCGTGAGCCCGCAGGGCCCCGAGCTCGAGGCGGCGCTGGCATTTCTGGAT
The DNA here is from genome assembly GCA_035532835.1 of Candidatus Dormiibacterota bacterium. NCBI lineage: Bacteria > Bacillati > Candidatus Dormiibacterota > Candidatus Dormiibacterota bacterium. The sequence goes on along the minus strand of DATKQG010000045.1, from coordinate 4,413 downwards.
GCGATTGAAGACAACGACGACGTCCAGCGGGTGTTCAGCAATCTCGATGTCAGCGACGCTGCGATGGAGGCACTCGCCTGAGCCTGCAACGGCGGGATTGGCGCGCGACGCTGCACGAGTACGTGCCGCGCGACTGGGTGTTCCCCATCGTTCTCGCCTGCTTTGTCGGCGTGCTCGTGTGGTTCGGTCACGCCATCGCCGACTTCTTGTTGCCGCCGGCTAACACCGTTACCGTGCCGTCGTTTGTGGGCCAAACGCAGGGCGATGCAGATGCCGAGGCGCGCCGGCTCAAGCTCGGAGCGCGCGTCATCGATCGCGCGATCAGCGATCGCTATCCCAAGGGCGTCATCATCAATCAACGTCCGGACGCCGGTACGCAAGTGCGTCCGGGGCGTCAGATGTCGTTCGTCGTCAGCGACGGCGTCTTTTCTCGTTTAATGCCGGATCTGCGTTATCAGTCGATGCGTGAGGTCTCCCTCGACCTTTCGCGCTCGCGCGTGCAACTCGGCAAAGTGACCTACGAAAAGAACGACGTGATTCCGCAGGGGCACGTGATTTCACAGGACCCCGCGCCGCTCACCAACGTCATCGAAGGCGATACGGTCAATCTCGTCGTGAGCAAGGGCGGCGCGAGCAGTCTGCCCGTCCCGAATTTCGTGGGGATGTCGATCGAGCAAGCGCGAGCGCTTGCCGGGAAGAACGGCATCAAGCTTGGGCAGATCGTTTGGACGCCGCTCGGCGTGCACGGGCCCGCGCATGGAAAGGTTGCGCGGCAAACGCCTGCGGCGGGAAGCAAGATCGGCTCGTTCCAACCGGTTTCGCTGCAGGTGAGCGCGGGCCCGAACGAATCCGGGTACATCATCCGTCAGGTGCACGTGCTCGCGTCGGTTCCGGTACCGGAAAACTTGGCGCCGGGCGCATCGGTAAACGTCCGATTGATGGTGCGCGATGCGACGGGGTCGTACGACGCCTATCGGGCATACGCGCAGCCCGGGCAGAAGCTCGACTTCACGGTTACCGCCGTCGGCACGTCGGTCGTCGATTTGTTCGTCGACGGCGCGCTGGTGGGCGAGACGCGGCTCGGCAACGAGCCTGCGGTGATCTACCATCAAAAACCGCATCCTACGCCGTCGCCCGGAGGACCCTGATGCTACGCATAGCGCCATCGCTACTGTCGGCCGATTTTGCCGACATCCGCGCGCAGATCCAGGCCGTCCAGTCCGCCGGCGCGGATCAACTGCACCTGGACGTGATGGACGGCCGATTCGTTCCCAACCTTACCTGGGGTCCAAAAATCATCGGTGACTTGCGCAAGCTCTCGCCGCTGCCGTTCGACTGTCACCTCATGATCGTCGAGCCGGAACGGTACGTCGACGCGTTTCGCAAAGCCGGCGCCGACATCATCACTTTTCATTACGAAGCGACCGACCACGCCCAGCGACTGCTCGCACATCTGCGTTCGATCGGTGCGAAGGCCGGCATCTCGCTCTGTCCGCAGACGCCCGTCGCCATGCTCGAGGATATCATCGAAGATTGCGACCTGGTGTTGATCATGAGCGTCAATCCGGGCTTCGGCGGCCAGAGCTTCATCCCGCGATCGTACGAGAAAATTCGCCAAGCTCGCGCGCTGATCGACGCGCGCAATCCGGGCTGCATGCTGGAAGTAGACGGCGGCATCGGTGCCTCCAATTTGCGCGACGTCGTCGCGGCCGGAGCCGATACGTTCGTGATCGGTTCGAGCATTTTCGATACGCCCGATCCCGGCGCGGCGCTCGAGGCGATGCGGACGATTCTTGCGCAGGCCTGAGCCCGGCGTGAGCGGCCTGCGCGGCCTGCGCGAAGACGACCTGGTTGCCGCGATCGAATCGATCGTCGCATCGAATGCGGACGCGCGGCTACTGGTCGGCATCGGGGATGACGCAGCGGTGTGGCAGCCGTCGCGCTCGCATCGCAGCGTTATCACAAGTGACGCGTGCATCGAAGGCGTGCACTTTACGCGGGCAACGATGACGTTGGAGGATGCCGGCTGGCGCTCGATGGCGGCAAACGCGAGCGACCTTGCGGCAATGGGAGCGCGCCCGGTGCTCGCGACGGTTTCGCTAGGGGTCAGTCCTCAGAGCACGCGAGACGATATCCTGGCTCTGTACCGCGGCATGGCGGACTGCGCGCGCGCAAGCGGCATGGCGATCGCCGGCGGCGACCTCGTACGGACGCCGATGCTGACGATCGCGATCACGGCGGTCGGCGAGGTGCGCGCGAGCAATCTGAAGCTACGCTCCGGCGGATATGCCGGCGACGTCCTCGCCGTAACCGGCGAGCTCGGCGCAAGCTCGGCCGGTTTGCAGGTCGCGCTAGGATCGGTAACGCTGCCGCACGATGTGGCGCAGGCCGCATTGCTCGCGCACCGTCACCCGCTACCGCGACTGCGCGAGGGCGCCTGGCTTGCGGCCAGCCGTCACGTGCACGCGATGATGGACTGCTCGGACGGACTCTCGACCGACCTCGATCGCCTCTGTGCGGCCAGCCGCGTGGGCGCTATCGTGGACGCGGTGCCGGTCGCGCCGTCCGCGCTCGCGCTTGCGACGATGCAGGGCGAAGACCCGATCGATGCCGCCGTGCGTGGCGGGGAAGATTTCGAACTGCTCGTGGCGATCGCACCGCGGGCATTCCCACATTTGGCCATGCGGTTCGCGGCACATTTCGGGCGACCGCTCCGCCGCATCGGTACGCTGACCAAGGCAATGGGGCTGGTGGTGCTGAAGGGCGCAGAGCACGTACCACTCGTTCGCTCCGGTTGGGATCACTTCGAAGCATGAATGACGACGTTCCAAATTATCCGCTAGTCGGCAGCATTCAAAATAGCGTTGCGATGGGCTTTTTAGGCAATCAAGCAGTTTTTGCGGTTGCCAACGCCTTGGGCGCGCGCGTCGTTCACGCGCAGTCGATGTTCGCAAGCGCGCGCGGAGGCATTGCGGGCCGCACCAGCGCGATCGCCGACCCGCAGCAATTTCGTCGAGACGTCGCATTCGTCGTAAGCCAGCGCCCGGGCGTGATCGTGATCGGCTATCTTCCCAAGCCGATGCACGTCGATATCGTCGCAGCCGAGCTGCGCGAATACAAAGGCGTGGTCTTGCTGGACCCGGTGATCGGCGATTATCAGAAAGGGCTCTACGTCAGCGAAGAGACCGCTCGTTCGATCCGTGAATTGCTGTTGCCGATCTCACAGATCGTCACGCCGAATCGCTTCGAGGCCGAGGTACTCCTCGGAACGGGCGATCGCGCGATGTCCGAGCACGCCTACCTCAACGGCATTTTCGATCTCGGTCCGCAAGCCGTCATCATCACCTCATTCGAGCGCGATGCCGAACGCCATCGGATGAAGACGCTCTTCACCAACGGTTATAGCTATTACCGTATTTGGGGCCCATACTTTCCGGTCTATCAGGCCCACGGCGCGGGCGACGTGTTTGCGGCCGGCATCGGCGCGTTCTGTGCGCTCGGCGGCTCGCCGTTTGCGGCTACGCTCTTGACCACCGCGCTCTGTTCGCGAGCCGTCGCCAACACGACGCCGTACGGCGGCTCGACGGTCGATCCGATCGGCGCGCTCGCGAAGTGGAATCCGCTGGGTTACCAGGTCGACGACGACCGAACCATGCGCTTCTGCGAGCGCTCGAACGTGGAGAGCGAAGCGCTCAAGGCCACCGCCGAGGATGGTCCGCGGTTGAAGTTCGCGCCGCCAAAACATAAGATCATTTACGGCTAGCCCCATGAGCTCCGCATCGTTCGATGTACTCCTAGGAAGCGACGAGCGCAAACCGCATCTTCGGCTCGAAGTGGTGGATTACGAGCATCCGGATGTCGCCGAGCCGGACGGCCTCGATCTGCTCGCCTGCCGCGTCCATGCGAGCGCGCCGCCCGTGCATGCGACCTTCGGCTATTCCATTCGCGTGGGCGAGCTGGCCGAGTTGCGCGCATACCTGGCCGAGATCAATTCAGGCAACGGGCCGCCCGGGGCGTTTTCGATTGCGGGCGGATTGCTGGAGCTCTCCTTTGCACCGAGCCGCCGCGGCCCCGTTCTTTGCGCGGTGCTCCTCAAGAGCATCGGCACATCGCACGTCCGCCTCGAATTTTTGATTACGCTCGAGCCGGAGTCGCTCTCGCGTGCCCTCGCGGATCTTTCGCATTTAGATCGGCTGCGGACGTAGGGCGTTCGTCGTCCGTGCGGTGACGGAACGCTGCAGTAGTCCCCTCTGTGGAGAAACGTTCGTCGACGCGCATCCTCATATGATGTGAAGTGGAGGGCGTAGAACGCCCCCCACACGGTGTCGGCACGCTGTGCGCATCCTTGGGCCCGAAAGCCCGCCACGCAGATCAGCGGCCGCACCAACTTTGACGAGCCGATCGAACGGTATC